>JAYTHR010000086.1:0-1822 GCA_043732425.1 Bdellovibrionales bacterium | reverse complement strand
ACTCACGAGCAGACTCAGTTTCTACAAAAGAAATTAGAAAACATTGCGCAGATGTCTCAAGACCAGGCCAAGCGTGAATTGTTTCAAGTATTAGAAGAAACGGCAAAGCTTGAGGCCGGAAAAAGAATCGCTGAGATTGAAGAAGAAGCGATGAAAGAATCCGATAAAAAATCGAGAAATATTTTAGCCCGCGCGATGGCTCGCTTCGCTTCAGAGTATACCTCGGAGCGTACGGTGTCGGTTATGAGCTTAACATCTGACGAGATGAAGGGAAAAATTATTGGCCGTGAAGGCCGTAATATTCGAACTTTGGAATCGATGTGCGGCGTAGATTTGATCGTGGATGATACACCAGAGACGATTGTGATTTCAGGCTTTGATCCGATTCGCCGGGAACTAGCGCGCCGAACGATAGATAAATTAATGGAAGACGGGCGTGTGCATCCGGCACGTATTGAAGAAGTCGTTGAAAAGCAAAAAGCAGAATTAACGAAGTCGATGAAAGAAGAAGGCGATAAAGTTGTCGCGGAACTAAGTATCGGCAATCTTCACGGTGAACTGACTAAAATGGTTGGTAGCCTAAAATACCGTAGCACCCACGCGCAGAATGCCTTAAACCATTCTTTAGAAGTGGCTCACATCGCCGGATTATTGGCGGCTGAAATCGGCGCCAATGTGAAAACAGCGAAGCGCGCCGGACTTCTTCATGATATCGGCTTAGCGGCGGATCATACTTTCGAAGGAAATCACGCCTTCGTCGGTGCTGACTTAGCTAAAAAATACGGAGAATCCGAAGAGATCTGCAACGCGATTCGCTGTCATCATGAAGATGAAAAACCACAAACGGCCCTTGCTTGGATTATTCATGCCGCTAACGTGTTATCGAATTCACGACCAGGTGCCCGTCGTAATCAGATGGATAGTTTTATCAATCGGTTAAAAGATTTAGAAAGCATCGCCAATTCCTTTGACGGTGTTATAAAAGCCGTGGCGTTACAAGCGGGCCGCGAAGTGCGAGTTCTGGTTGAAAGCTCACGCGTGACAGACGATCAAAGCTTAATGTTAGCCCGCGACGTGGTGAAAAAAATTGAACGTGAAATGGCGTACGCGGGACAAGTGAAAGTCACGGTCGTTCGTGAAAGCCGCTCGGTCGAGATCGCACGGTAATTGAAACGATGAAAAACTTTTTACCCCCTGAAGAGCAATTCGAACGCATCCAAGCTGGATGTGTCGATTTTATCAGTGAAAAAGATTTTCTAAAAAAATTAAAGAAAAGTTATGACTCTAAAAAGCCTTTAAAAATTAAGTTAGGGGCCGATCCCAGCAGGCCCGATATTCACTTAGGTCATACCGTTGTGATTAATAAAATGAAAGTACTGCAAGATCTTGGGCATCAGATTCAGTTTTTGATTGGCGATTTTACGGCCTTGATCGGGGATCCGACGGGTAAAAACTCAACCCGGCCCATCCTTTCCCGGGATGAAATTACTGAAAATGGGAAGTCCTACGCGCGGCAAATTTATAAAATTTTAGATCCCGAAAAAACAGAAATTGTTTATAACTCCAGTTGGTTATTAAAATTAACGTCTATAGATTTCATTAAACTTTCGGCCCAGTACACCGTGGCGCAAATGCTGGAGCGAGATGATTTTAGTAAGCGCTATAAAGCCAACGCGCCCATTTCCATTCACGAATTTTTGTACCCCTTATGCCAAGGGTATGATTCCGTGGCTTTAAAAACGGATCTTGAACTGGGTGGCACCGATCAAAAATTTAATCTTTTAGTGGGGCGAGCGCTGCAAACCTCGTATCAACAAGATCC
>JAYTHR010000085.1:0-1823 GCA_043732425.1 Bdellovibrionales bacterium | reverse complement strand
TAAAACTAGCGAAGCGGCTTTTATTTTATAGCAGCCAGACAAAAAATGCTTAATTACATGCGAAAGAAGAATCTTTTAAATATTTATTTTGAAAATCTAAAAAAATCTGTTTGATAAAAGCTCCATCGAAAAGATTAGATTTCATGTAATGTTTCATTTTTTAATTCTGAAGATTTATTCTCAATAGTAATAATCACTTGATGAGGCTTTCCGTCATCAATGAGTTCCAGCTCGGGTCCTTTCAATAATGAACCGTCCATTTCGATCGTTGTTAAGCCCCCATTCAAACTATGGGGATTTTTAACTTCAATTATGTATTTTGATTTGCCGTACATATAAGAAATTTCATATCCTTTCCAATCGTTCGGGATGCAAGGTGAAATTTGAAGTTTGTTTCCGCGCAGATTAAATCCCAGTATGGATTCGAGACCGGCGCGATAATACCAGGAGGCTGAACCCGTGTACCAACTCCAACCTCCGCGACCTTCGTGCGTATCTCCGGCATAGACATCACCCGCTAAGACATAAGGTTCAATTTTATATTTGTTAGATTCAGACTGATCTTTCGAGTGAAAAATTGGATTCATCATATTAAAAATTTCCATCGCTTTATTTCCTTGGCCAAGTTTGGCATAGGCCATAATAACCCATACCGCGGCATGCGTGTATTGTCCGCCATTTTCACGGACGCCGGGCACGTAGCCCTTAATGTAGCCAGGATCTTTCTGGCTTTTATCGAAAGGAGGGGCCAATAACAAAATAAGTTTTGACTGCTTTTGAATTAAAAATTCTTCCACTTTTTCCAGGGACTGTTTGGATCTTGCTTCGTCGCCAGCATTAGACAGTATGGCCCAAGTTTGCGAGATCGAATCGATGCGACACTCTTCATTCAGGCTTGAACCGAGCGGGGAGCCATCGTCGAAAAAGGCCCGTTTGTACCATTCTCCATCCCACCCATTTTTTTCAATGGCCACTTTCAATTTTTTCATGTGTGTTTCATACAACCCACGAGTTGCAGACAGCTGTGGCTGATCGCAGAGCGGAAGAAAATCGTCAAGGACTTTGTACAGGAACCAACCGAGCCAAATACTTTCACCTTGTCCTAAAATTCCAACCCGGTTCATACCGTCGTTCCAGTCACCGGTACCGATTAATGGTAAGTCATGTTGTCCTAAGGCCAGTGAACGATTAATTGCACGAAGACAGTGTTCAAAAACCGTTGCGGATTCCGACGAAATAGCCGGAAGGGTGTAAGAATCTTCTTCTGCCTCTTTCAGCAGTGGAGCTTCGAGAAAAGGAGTGACTTCATCTAATATAGATTGATCTCCGGTGGCTTTAACATAAAAACTGACTACAAATGGCAGCCAAAGAAGATCGTCGGACATCTTCGTTCGAATTCCTCGACCGGTTGGTGGATGCCACCAGTGCTGAACATCTCCTTCCTTAAATTGGTGCTGACTGGCTCGTAAAATATGCTCTCGTGTTAACTTCGGGGCAGCATAGACCAAGGCCATACAGTCTTGCAGTTGATCGCGAAATCCATACGCGCCTCCGGATTGGTAAAAAGCAGTTCGAGACCAGTATCGGCACGACAGAGATTGATAAAGTAGCCATTTGTTCATTAACAGATCCATGGCTGGCTCTGGTGTTTTTACCTGAAGAGTCTCGGTGAGTTCGCCCCAAAAATCGATCACATCCTGCAGCGCAGATTTGACGGTAGGAAGATTTCGATATTGAAGCGTGAGTTTACGCGCCAGATTTTCATTTTCACATTGTCCAAGTAAAATGGACATTTCAAATTCTTCGCCAGGTTGTAGTTCGAT
>JAYTHR010000084.1:0-6355 GCA_043732425.1 Bdellovibrionales bacterium | reverse complement strand
TGATTTTTACCCTAACAGCCCTTATATTCTATATACCCGCTAATATTTTTCCATTTATGACAATAGAATTTTACGGGAACAGAAATAGCTCTACGATCTGGTCAGGAATTGTTTCCCTTTCAGAGTCCGGATCATGGACTATTGCTATTATTGTTTTCCTAGCCAGCATGCTGATCCCCTTTTGCAAATTAGTTATCTTATTTTATCTTTCATTAACCGCGCATACTAAAACGCGGATACCCTTTAAGCTTAAGCTGTATAAAATTGTTGAGGCCATCGGCCGCTGGTCCATGCTGGATATTTTTCTGCTTGCCGTTTTAGTTGCTATGATGAAAATAGGTCATATCGCGCATGTCGAGCCCGAGCCGGGTTCTTTTTTATTCGCAATGGTTGTAATTTTTACGATGCTGTCTTCGGAATTTTTTGACCCACGAATTTTAGAAAGAGATAACGATGAAAATAATAAATCCACTTAGGCAAAAAATTGGTCGAGTCGGTTCGACTTGGTATCTTTGGCTTTTTCCGGTTTTTGCAATTTTAATTTCTGTTTGGCTTTTTCGCGACTATCTGGGACAAAGGGGTCCGGAAATTCAAATTATTTTTGAAGATGCCGCCAGCCTTCAGGCCGAAAAAACGAAAGTGCGCTTTCGAGGCGTCCCCATTGGAACTGTTAAAAAAATCTCGATCACGGCCGACAACAAAGATGTTGTGGCCTACATTCAGCTGCAAAAAGAAGCGGCACAGTTTGCCGTCGCGGGCTCTAAATTTTGGATTGTTTCGCCGAAAGTAAACTTCCAGGGTATCAGCGGACTTGAAACCTTATTAGAGGGAACTTACATCGCGGTACAGCCCGGCAAACCCGACGCTGAGGTTCAAGAGCAGTTTAAAGGACAGATGGGAAACGACGCCACAGACTCTTCAGAAAACTTGCGTCCCTTTATACTCGAAGCCAAAAATGCGGAGTCTATTACCACAAGTGATATCATTACTTTTCGCGGCGTAAATATCGGAACCGTCAGTAAATTAACACTTTCCAAATCATCTCAAAAAGTTCTCATTCAGATAAATATTCAAAATAAATATGCTAAACTTATTCGCTCGAATACTTTCTTCTGGAGAAAAGTGGGCATTCAAGCCAATTTAGGACTGTTTAATTCCAGTGTTAAAGTAAATTCACTGGATTCCATTCTTCATGGTGGAATAGAAATTTTCACGCCAGAACCTCCGGGAATTATTGCAGAGCCATCAAGCCGATTTACACTGAGCCCAGCGGCTCCGAAAGATTACGAAAAGTGGAATCCCGTTTTAGAATTTGATGCTAAAAAATAGTCTGAATTTTAAAAGTTATAAAAAAAATTTGTTAACTATTTGTTCTGTTTTTAATGACCTTTTTTTATCTTATCTTGCACAAAATACCCCTTTCACACCAGGGCATTTATAGTAAAATGATTTATTTAAATTAATCTGCAAATAGTTTGTTTTTATAAAACAGTGTGATACTTCTTCGCTAAATGAAATTTTTCCTTCGTCTATATAATAATTTTAAAAAATCGATCTATGCCAGTTTCTTCTTCGGCATAGCTCCAGTGGTTATTGTTCTGACCTTAAACTTGTTTTTTAAGTCTTTTTTACAAAATTATTTGCCGATGACATTATTCATTTCATCCATTGCTATCTCTTCCTGGATCGGCGGCACTGGGCCCGGTCTGCTCGCAACATTCCTTGGTGCTTTTGCCGAATGTTATTTTTTTATTGAACCCAAGTACTCACTAACACTCACATCACATGATCGTGTTCGTTTAACAATTTTTGTTCTGCAAGGTATAATTATCAGTTTGGTTTTGGGTCAGATCAGAAAATTTAAAAGAAAAATTTCGGAGGGCGAACATGACCTAGCTCGGGCTTTAGCGCGCGAAAAAGGGTCACGCTTAGCTTCTGAGGAAGCTTTAAAAAAATTGTACTTAAGCCAAAAACAAACCGAAAACGACCGTGCCGAAGCTGAAGAGTTAACGCGGGTAAAAACATTATTTTTAGCAAACATGAGCCACGAAATTAGATCGCCTCTAACCGCCATGTTAGGATTCGCCGAGCTTTTAAAAGAACCCAACATCACTGCGGAAGAGCATCAACGGTATATCGAAACAATTGAAAGAACTGGCATCACATTAACCGAAATCATAAATGACATTTTAGATATTTCTAAAGTAGAAGCCAACCGGCTAGAAATTGAGAAAGTTTCATTTTCCCCGCAGTCGTTGCTTGCCGAAATTTATTCAGTGCTGATTCTACGCTGTAGAGAAAAAGCAATTGAACTTAAATTTGAGCAAGTAGGCCCCATGCCTTTTTTAATTAAGACCGATCCCCTGCGCTTGCGGCAAATTATTTTAAACGTCGTCGGGAATGCCATTAAATTTACAAAATCAGGATACGTTAAAGTGAAGTACGAATCTTTAGATTCCAAAATTCATTTTACGATCGAAGATACGGGAATTGGGATCACCCATGCTCAGCAAGAAAAATTATTTGAAAATTACAGTCAGGGTGATAATTCCATCAATCGCCAATTTGCGGGCACGGGTTTAGGATTATCACTTTCTAGACGATTAGCAAAAATTCTTGGAGGCGACGTTGTGCTTGAAGGAAGTATTCCCGGAAAAGGTTCGGTTTTTTCGATTGGTATTGCTTTTGAAACTGCAGGAGCTGAGCCGGAATGGCCTATGGAGCAAAAAATGTTAACAAAAGAATATTCTGAGTTTAAAGGAAAAAAAGTGCTGTTGGTCGATGACTCGGAAGACAACTTGTATTTGATGGAACGTCTTTTACAAAAATACGGATTCCAAGTTATCAAGGCTATTCACGGAAAAGAAGCTCTAACCCACGTCAGCGAGCAGAATTTTGATTTAATATTAATGGATATGCAAATGCCCGTTATGGATGGTTATTTAGCCTCTGAGCAGATTCGAAAAAATAAGGTCACGACTCCAATCATAGCTTTAACGGCGAATGCGATGAAAGAAGACCGTGAAAAGTGTCTTCGCTCGGGCTGCAGTGATTATGTCAGTAAGCCCGTGCAAAAAGCGATTTTGGTTCAAGCACTGTTAAAAAATCTTGAGGCTTCGCAAAATAAAGTTATCGCTGCTGACCAAACTATCCATTAGATTTTTCTAATTGAACTAAATTAAGCTGCCGAAGTGGTTTCGAAAAATACGCTGCCGTTGAAACTGTGATCAAACAAATAATTCCACCCACGTACACCGCCGGCACGGTACCTAATATTTTTGCTGCGATACCCGATTCAAATTCTCCAATTTCATTCGATGAACCAATGAAGATTGAATTCACCGCAGAGATCTTTCCGCGCATATGATCCGGTGAGGAAAGTTGTACGATCGAAGAACGAATGACCATACTAATGCTATCAAAGGCTCCACTCAAGCCAAGTGCAAGTAGCGAGAGTAAATAATTTTTACTGAAGCCGAAAATCAAGATGCAAAATCCAAAGCCTGTGACCGCGATGAGTAATGCCTTTCCGGTTCTGAAGTTTCGATGAAATCGCGTCAAATATAAACTCATCAAACTGGCACCAATTGCGGGAGCCGCGCGCAAAATTCCTAAGCCTTTGGGGCCGATAAATAGAATCTCTTTGGCGAAGATGGGTAGCAAGGCGGTAACTCCTCCGAATAAAACAGATATCATATCCAAAGAAAGTGCTGGAAGCAGAACCGGATGAGCGAAAACGAATTGAACTCCAGAAAGAAGTTCAGCTTTCATCGACATATTTTGTACTCTAGCCGCAGGTGCCGGAATTTCCTGTCGAATCGATTTCACTATCAGTGCCGCAGCTATTAACCCAAGACAAACTATCACTGATGACGTTGTGGCTCCGAAAAAAGCAAATGTCAGTCCACCCGCAGCCGGCCCAGCGATACGGGCTATCTGCATCGCTGAACTCATTGTGGCCGTGGCTTGAAGTAATTGTTCACGTGGCACCATACGCGGAACCGACGCGAAGATGGCGGGCTGTGCGAAGGATCTGGCCGTACCCGTAAGAAAGGATCCAAAGTAAAGCATGCTAACTTGAGCAACTAAAGGCAAATAATTCTGAAGACCGTGTTCAGCTAAAACAATTAGTCCCGAAAGAAAACTGACGTACATCACTGCACGGTAAACTTTCAGCGGAGCCATGCGGTCAATTAAATAACCCGCATACAGGGCCAAGCCAATGGCCGGTATAGCTTCAGCTAAGCCAATAAATCCCAGAGCCAAAGGATCACGTAAAATTTCATAAATTCGCCAGCCCAAAACCACGGCCTGCATCTGAACGGCAAACGTAAATAAAAATCGAGCCGTCATTAGTTTTTTAAAATCACTAGGCATCTTATAAGACTATCAGTATTTACAAATGGAGCAATTGCGAATTTAAAAGATGATTTTGCCCTAAGATTTTATTGGCGGGAATCTCAGCAGGTCTTCCTGATATTTTTTCGAATTCCTCTAGATCATGGGCGCAGAAAATTTCAACTTGATCTGAATAATCTCGGCGCAATTCGCGTAACCTTTGCTGATTCCACAATCGGGATTGGCGGTCTTTCTCCATCATCCTTTGGTACACGTTGAGTCCCTGCGTGCACCGTGACTTTTCCATATCAATTTCATGTCTAAAAAAATATGCATCACCGGCATGAAGCAACCATTTGTCTGATGTTTTTACGGCAACTCCGGCATGACCCAAGGTATGGCCTATCAACGGAATCATGGCGATATCTAAGCTGATATTTTCAAGTTGTTGAACGCGACCAAAACCAAACCAGCACCCTCCTTCGCCTGGCCGGTAAACGCTCCAATTAGCTTTTGTTCCCCACTGCTGGGGACGGTAGCGCTGACGATCAACCCAAGTTTGCTGCAAGAAAGCAGAGTCTCTTTCTGCATGCATCAGGTGAACCCGGGCCCACGGAAAATCATCTAGCCCACCCGCGTGATCAAAATCAAGCTGAGTCAAAATGATGTGCCGCACATCTTTAGGACTGAACCCCATGCGCTGAATTTGTTGGAACGCCGTCATTTCTTTTCTGAAATCAGGGCTCAGTAAACTGAGAAAGAAGCCGCTCAGGCGGGAGTGGGAATTTTCTACGTCTTTTAATCCCAGGCCCGTATCAATTAAAATTAATTCATGTTCAGTTTCCAAAAGCAGACAGTGATTGGTTAAATGTCCTCGATGGATAAAGGTTTCGGGGCTTCCATCCATTAGTTTTCCCCCTAGGGGGCACGTTGAAATGCAATTTAAGTGATGAACGCGCATCTAGTCATCCTTTACGGTCAGCATCGAAAGTGAATCTTGCTTTTAGTTTCCACTTAATTTTCTTTGCTGCAAACCTGGGTCCATTTCAAGCAAATCACGCTTAAATTCTAATTTTGCTAATGAGCAAATAAAGTTTGTTTTTTTAACTGAATTGGATCCCTTTGACCATGATGTTCGTTGTCAGTAGAATGCAGAACAACAAGTGTTAGTATTACGAATTGTTTTCTTAAAAAATTAAAAAGCAAATTAAAAGGAAAATTAAAAATGAATTCAGTCTTATTTTCTCCTCTCAAGATCCGTCAATTAACATTAAAAAACAGAATCGTTGTTTCACCCATGTGTCAGTACTCGGCTAAAAATGGAATTCCTGATCAGTGGCATCTTGTCCACTTGGGAAGTCGCGCCGTGGGCGGAGCCGCACTTGTCTTTTCAGAAGCCACTTCCGTATCTGCTGAAGGAAGAATTTCCGATGGGGATTTAGGGATTTGGAATGAAGAGCAGATCACTGCCTTTAAACCCATTACTGAATTTATAAAAACTCAAGGTTCTGTTCCTGGAATTCAACTGGCACATGCTGGCCGAAAGGGTTCAACACCGGTCTCTTGGAAAAAGCATCAACCTTACGAGCAGTGGGTTCCATGGGCTCCGAGTGCAATCAAATTTGATACGTCATCTCCGCAACCAAAAGAGATGACGGCAGCTGAAATTGATTTGCTTTTAAAACAATTTACCACGGCCGCTGCCAATTCTTTGAAAGCTGGCTTTCAAATTGTTGAAATTCATATGGCTCATGGCTATCTGTTAAATGAATTTTTATCTCCATTAACGAACCTTCGAAAAGATGAATACGGTGGATCACTAGAAAATCGAATGAAACTTCCGCTTCGGGTTGCGAAGTTAATTCGCGATCAATGGCCTTCGGAATGGCCCGTCTTCGTCAGAATCTCGGCCAGTGATTGGGTTGAAGGCGGCTGGACCATCGAGGATTCCGTCATTTTTTCAAAAAAATTAAAAGATTTGGGAATTGATCTGATGGATTGTTCTTCCGGCGGTTCA
>JAYTHR010000083.1:0-6367 GCA_043732425.1 Bdellovibrionales bacterium | reverse complement strand
GTAAAACTTACGACTCATTAGGAAAACCATTACCTAAAAGATTTCACATTGTTGTTTCCAGGACTTCTCATAAATCAGAATTCGAAACTGTGAAATTTGTCACTTCATTGCAAGAAGCCTACGCCCTTGCAGATAAACTGACTTTTTCTGAACAGTGGCCGGACGAAGTTATGATTGTTGGCGGCGGAGAAATTTATAAAGCCAGTCTACCCGATACCAATTTTATTTATATCACCCGCATTCCCGGAAAGTATGAAGGCGATACAAGTTACAATACCGAAATTCCTCGCGAATTCGGCATTGCTTTCAGTCAATTTAGCGAAACCCACCCCGGACTTATTTACGAAATTTGGTCCCGCCAGCAAATAATAGCCGATTAAAAAAAACGCGACTAGTATTTATAATGACTAATGTCTCCTCGGAATCAGTTCGAAACTGTCAAAATAGTTGACAGAATAATTCAAACATAAGTTTCAATTTTAATTCGTAAAAATCCGATTAAACTAAGATAGCAGACCCAGAAAACGAACTAGCTTACGGAGAATTTATTATGTCTGAACAGATACCTTCTGATAACTCATCATCCCCGGCTATTTCGAAAAGATTTCCAACGAAAGAACATGCCCAAATAGAAGTCTATGGCCGCTCTGGAAAAATCTTTTGCCGCCTGGTCAACTTGTCGGCCTCGGGTGCATTTTTAGAAATTATTAATTCAAAGTACACTCCGCAGCAAGGTGACGTTATTCGGGTGTCGGTTACCCTTCGCCAATTGAATAAATACCACAACTTGGATGCTGAAATTGTCTGGTGTAAGGGTTTAGGACTTGGAATTTGTTTTTTGAAGAAAAATGAAATTTATGAAAAGTTAGCCACTCGCACTGCTGCCCACTCGTAATCAATTTTTAATTAATACCTTTGTCTAGTTTACCGGTTTCCCGTTGGTTCCAAAATGGGGCGTGCTACTATTTTTTTGTTGTCTACTGACAGCAGAAAAATTCGCCCACGGAAGGGACCTATGAAAAAAATTATGCTTTTAAGTTTATCTGTTTTAGCACTGATTACTTTTTCTTCGACACGAAAAGCGCAGTCTACCGATTATCAATATTACTGGATGAAAATAGCTGCCAAGGATAAATTTCAACGTTCTGTGATTGCGAACACGGGCGCCGCGATTGAAATTGTGAAAGAAGATTACGTGATTGCTTACGGAAGTGATTTAGAGCTTCAACGCATACAAAAACTGGGATGGCTTCAAGCTTCTTCTAACCTAGCTTTTGAAAAAAAAGATTTTCCAACCAATGATTCCGCTTACCATAATTACGCCCGTCTGGTGACCGAACTGAATGATCTGGCTGCTAAAAATTCCGATCTGGTCACATTAACTTCCATCGCGAAAACAATTGAAGGACACGACATCTGGGCTTTACGCATTTCGGGTGATCAAGCCCATGCGAGCGAACGGCCAGCAGTTATTTTTATGGGTGGTCATCACGCTCGTGAACATTTATCTGTAGAAATGCCCTTGATGCTGGCTCAGTACCTGCTAGCGCAATACCGTGGTGGAAATCCGCGCGTGATCGGTTTAGTGAATTCTCGCGATATTCACATTATCCCTACCGTGAATCCTGACGGTATGGAGTACGATATCAATGATGGCAGCTACAAGATGTGGAGAAAAAACAGGGCGCGTAATGCCGACGGCACATCAGGCGTTGATTTAAATCGTAACTATGGCTTCCAATGGGGAACCGGTGGTTCTTCGACGGATACGAACAGCGAAGTTTACATGGGGCCAAAACCATTTTCAGAAATTGAATCCACGGCCATTAAAAATTACATTGAAGCCCACGGAAACATCACGGAACTTTTATCATTCCATTCTTTCTCAAAATTAATTCTTTATCCTTGGGGCCACAAATACGACGGCATTGAAGTGGCGAACGATAAATTAGTTCACGAGAAAATGGCAAAAACAATGGCGACTTGGAATGATTACACACCCCAACAGGCCTCAGAATTATATATCGCTAGTGGCGATACGACAGATTGGGCTTACGGAGTTCATAAAATTATTTCTTTTACTTTTGAATTAGATCCGGCCAACAGCGGTTTTGGCGGCGGCGGATTTTACCCCGGAGCCGACGTTATTCAGCCCGTATTTCAAAAAAATATCGAACCTGCTTTGTACTTACTAGAATACGCGGATAATCCTTACCGCGTATTAAATGTAGGAACAGGTCCCATACTAAAACCTTAATGAGTCGCAAATAAGAACTGACTGACGTTCTGAACAAATATTTTCGGATTCTCATAATTTCCGCAATGTCCACAGCCAGCAAGCGTTTCGAATTGGCCATTTTTAAATAGTTTGGCCAACTTTTTAGATTCTTCAGCTGGTAATAACTGATCGAATTCTCCATGAACTACTTTAACCGGTTGTTGAACTTGCTTCAAAGATTCACGAATATCTAAACCATCTAAGGCTTTTAGCACAAGGTGACCAACAGCTTTAACGGATTTAAAGGCGTCTTCTACGATCACATCTTTAAAAAAAGCAGCCGTGGAATCAACGTGATGAATAGTAGACCCAATAACAGTCGCAGTAAGATTCTTATCGACCTTCATGGCGTCAAAAGCTTGAATCATCGCGGGATCAAACTTAACACCTTCGGCACCCACTGGATCAAGTAAGTAAGCTTTGTGAAATAATTCCGGAGCTGTCGCTAACATCAGGCAAGCAATTGTTCCACCCGTTGAGTGCCCGACAAGATTTATTGCAGGTAATTTTAAAGATCGAATTAACGAAATAAAATCATTCGCGAAGTTTTGCATAGTCACTTCTTGCTCTGAATGCGGAGCTGTACTGGCACCGCAACCGCGAAATTCAGCACAGATGATGGAACCTTGAAGTTTGGTACCAGAAGCCAAAGCCTCAGATTTAAATAATTCAACGGCCGGCATCCACCAACGATTCGACGCTAGATTTCCGTGAATAAAGAATGTCGTTGTCGGAACGGTATTCGGAAAAACATCATAGTTTATTTTTGTATTCGAATTAATTTCGAAAAATGCCATGTGAAGCTCCTTTAAATAAATTAAAATCTACTTAGAAACAATCGTATCAACAACGCGGGCTGATTCTTCCGGTGCGGCTTCAGGCATCTTGTGCTCAGAATTCGCAATCATCGTTAGACTAGCTCGTGCGGAAACGGGAATTGCGTTCCAAAAAGCCTGTAAAACTGGACGTGGAATATATTGATCTTTTTCGGCGATTACCAAATGAACAGCATGTTTCGGTAGGCCAGCCACTTTGCTGATGACATTGAATTTACGAATTCCTTGAGTCAGACGAAAGGTAGCCTCTAGCTTGTACGGATTTTCTAAAACAACAGGCTCTAATAACGGATACGTTGTGTAAACGATTTGTTTTAAGAAATAATCATAAAGATCATCATCCGAATACGCATTAAAAGGAAACATCGCGCGAGTCATCGTGACCTGACCTTTGATCCATTTATCCTGATTTTCAATAGGTGCTGTGTAAGGAGCCATCAAAATAGCATTTTTAATTTGATCAGGATATTGAATCGCGTAAGCGGCAGCAATACCACCACCGTAAGAAAGCCCTACTAAGTTGTAAGGCTTTTCTAAACCGACTGTAGTAAGTAGCTGATCCAGTTCAGAAACTTGATCGGCGTAGGAATACGGCGCTAACTGCTGACCGTATTTTAAAAGAGTTTTACCCATGCCGCTCATGTCGTAGCGAAGGACACCTAAGCCCGCTTTTTTCAAGAAGACCGTCATCGCATCCCATTGACGAGTGCTGTAAGTTAACCCATTCAATAAAATCACCGTTGGGCGATTTTCTTGTGGTGCTAAGTACTCAACGTAAAGTTCTTTTTTAGCGTTAATAGAAACGAAGCCCACATAATTTTTTGATAATTCAATATGCGCCGGAGCTTTTTTTGCAGCTGCTGCTTGCACAGTTGCTGAAACAAATAAACACAATGCTAAACTTAAAATCTTTTTCATAACAATCCCCTAGTTATAGTTTTTTAAAATTAAAGTACAATTCCGCCATCAACACTTAACGTCGTCCCATTGATGTAGGCCGCCTGCTCGGAAGCTAAAAATAAAACTGCGTTCGCAATATCATTCGGAGTTCCTAATCGAGCCACCGGAACTTTTGCAGCCATCTGGTCTAATGTTTCTTTAGGCATTGCATTTGTCATAGCCGTCGCAATAAATCCCGGAGCTACTGCATTCACGGTAAAACCTTTACGACCCAGCTCTTTGGCTAACGTCTTCGTCATTCCGATCACGCCAGCTTTGGCCGCTGCATAGTTTGTTTGACCAAAGTTTCCGTAAAGACCGACAACACTCGAAATATTAATTATGCGTTTGTCTTTTGAGGTGGCATTAAATTTCTCAGATAAAATTTTCGTGACGTTAAATAATCCTGTTAAGTTCGTATTTATGACGGCATTCCAATCTTCGAAGGTCATTTTACCAAAAGATTTATCACGGGTAATTCCCGCATTATTTACTAAAACGTCACACGCCCAAGGTAATGCTTGCGCTGCTTTTTCGCAGGACTCCTTTTGAGTCACGTCGACTTGAAAAAAATGAACACGGTCTTTAAATGAAGCTAATTCTTTTTGCGCACTGTCTAAGGCTTGTTGAGAATAATCCCAAATAGCCACTTGACCGCCCGCTTGTAGAAAAGACAACGCGATTTGAAAACCAATTCCCTGGCCGGCACCAGTTACAACGGCATTTTTATTAGCAAATGAAAAATTTAAATTCGACATCCAAGAACTCCCTTAGTTTCGTTCAAACGCAGTTCTCTATTTTCCACGGGCGCAGGTCAACTGATAGCTCGGTTAAAAAAAGTTGTTTAACGCCTGGTATAATTAGATACCCATTTTGATTTTAGCAAAGTAGAACCTTGACTCATTTAGGCTTAGCTATAAGGGGTTTTGACGTGAATTCAAAAAGATATGCAACAATCAAAGGCACTGGCCACTACGCTCCAGAAAAAGTGATTCCCAATTCTTTTTTTGATAATTTGTACAAAAAAGATATTGGCTCTTTTTTGCAGTCTTCGCGAAATATTAAAGAGCGTCGCTGGATGGAAGAAAACCAGCGGACCAGCGATTTGATTCTGCCTGCGGCTATTCAAGCTTTAAAAACTGCAAAAATTTCTGCTGAAGAATTAGATTTAATTGTCGTAGCGACAGACACTCCCGATTATCTTTCTCCGTCAACAGCGTCGGTCATGCAGTTTAAACTCGGCGCAAAAAATGCCGGAACTTTCGATTTAAATTCAGCGTGTGCGGGTTTCGTTACGGCTTGTGATTTAGCAAACAAATATATTCAGGCCGATGAAAAGTATAAAAATATCTTAGTCGTCGGAGCTTACGCCATGAGTAAATGGCTTAATTTTGATGATTATAAAATTGCTTCATTATTTGCTGATGGTGCCGGAGCCGTCGTGATTCAAGCGACGACTCAGCCAACAGGTTTTTTAAGCAGCACAATGTACACCGACGGACAATATCACGACTACATGGGAATATACGCGGGTGGCTCAGCCCAAAAAATCACGCATGATGTTGTGGAACAAAAAAAGCATTTGCTGTCTTTTCCAAAGAAAATTCCACCAGAAACAAATGGACTGCACTGGCCCCGTTTAACGACGCAGGTTCTAGAATCTATCGGGAAGAAACCTTCCGACGTGAAACATTTTTTTATCACGCAGTTCAACGTTCAAAGTATTTATGAAACTCTGGATCGCTTAGAACTTCCTCGAGACCGCGCGCACTACATTATGGATCGCTACGGATATACCGGAAGCGCTTCGATTGGTATGGCCATCAGTGATGCCGCTGAAATGCAGAAGCTGAAACAAGGAGACCTTGTTGTGATGCTAGGATCTGGCGGCGGCATGAGTATGACAGCCTTGGCCCTTGAGTGGAGTTACAACACCTAATGGAAAATGAGACGGGAAACATGATTGAACTGGATTGGCTCGAGCGCTGGGCTCAGCTTTCCCCGTTGGCGCCCGCGCTGACTGAGGGCGAAACGGGATTACAAATTAATTATGCCGAACTTTATCAGCAAGCCTGCACGGCAGCTCATTATTTAAAAAGTAAGTTTCATATCCAATCTGGCGACCGCGTCGTTTTGCTATCGACAAATGAAGTTAGCAGCTACGTACTTTACTTTGCGTTAGCGCGCCTGGCAGCCACCCTAGTTCCCATTAATTTTCGTCTGACGGCGCGCGAACTGACCTACGTGGTTGGTGACGCAAGTCCAGCACTGATCATCTACGAAGAACCGTTTGCTGAAGCGGTTTCTGCTGTTC
>JAYTHR010000082.1:0-1835 GCA_043732425.1 Bdellovibrionales bacterium | reverse complement strand
GCTGAACGATATGAAATTGACCCGCAATCTCAGGGCGCTTTTCAACCAGTGGCGTACGATCCGGAACATAAATTTTTTGTCCTAATTTCAATTTCTTTTTTCTTGGAAAATCATTTAGATCTCGCAAAAAAGCAACATTCGTTCTGAATTTGCGCGCAATCGATGAAAAAGTATCTCCGCGCCGCACTTTATAATTCTGCACCTCATCGTGGTCGGCAACGTATTCCACTTTATCCGTAATACTTTCCCCAGCAGCTTTCATCGCAATTTCGTAACTTCCGGCAGGAATGCGCAGGCCCAACATTTTTTCGTTATCTAACGGAGCGATCTCGCCTTTGAACTTAGGATTTAAAGCTTTAAAATCTTCATAATTGTAATTCATTTTTTCGGCCATAATGCGCAGATTCACGGGCTGATTCACAGTGATGTGATCAAACTCAATCGGCGCCATGTAATCGATTCCATCAAAACCATATTTATCCGGATTTTTTGCAATCAACTTCGCCGCGATAAATTTTGGAATGTAATCATCCGTTTCGCGAGGTAGGGCCCGCTTATTGCGTGTCAGTTCCCAAAAATCGTGCGTCTTATATTTGCGAACGGCACGAATCACGCGGCCTTCACCCACATTGTAGGACGCCATCGACAGGTACCATGAATTCACAAGCTTATATAAATCTTTAAAATAATCAGCCGCTGCTTGCGTCGATAAGACCGGGTCACGGCGTTCATCCACCAACTGATTTATTTTTAGTTTGTAGCGCTTTCCGGTACCGCGAATAAACTGCCAGTAGCCTACTGCCGAAGCGTGGCTAAAAGCTTGCGAACTGAAGCCCGATTCGATCAAGGCAATATAAAATAAATCTTCGGGTAAATTATTATCACGTAAAACTTTTTTCATCAAAGCTTCGTAGCGGGTGGAACGTAACAAGTAGCGCTCCATATGCGGGCGACCGCGGCCTTGAAAATAGTTAATCCATTTCTCAACGCGTGCGTTGATTTCAGTCGGAATAATTTCTAGCTCTTCAGAAGATTGCGGAGACGTTTCATTTAAATCGGCAACACGAAACTGAGCGGGCTCAGGCAAGGGCTGACCACTATTTTCTTTTTGCGCTGAGCTTGCACCCGCTTGACTATTCTTTTCAGAATGCGCACACCCGGACATAAGCCCCAAAGCCATTGCGACACCAACACTCGTGATTAATTTGAGCTTCATTCCAACTCCTACGCTAGATCATTAGATTATGAATTTTAAGCGCATATTTCAATTTTTCTTAGCACTTTGGCGGATCTTTAGGGCTTCTGAGCTAGACCTTCGTCGCGCTATTCGCGTTCTTGGCTTTTTAACTCGTCAGTTATGCCGCCAGATAGCTTTTTTAATTTTTCGATTTCGGCCTCGATCCCCTTCGAAGCCACCAGACTTTGGTGAACAGCTTCCGGTGCAAAACCCAGCATTTGGAAATACTCAAAAGAAGAAGCCAATGAAGTTAAATACTTATCTTTTAACTGAATCGGAATTTTCTCGGTGACCTCCAGCCATTCCTGGTTCGCCGATTTCTGACCCGAAAGATAAGCCGCCAATAGATAAATTAAATTCACGCCTTCAACACCCACTTGGCGGAAGTTCGCGGCTTGTAAGTTTTGCTGCAAGAGTCCCATCTTTTTAGCGGTGATTAGGCCCAGCGCGGGCTCAAAGTTTAAAGTGCGAAACTTTTGATAGAACGAAATAAGAAGCGCCAGCGCAGCTAAAGCGAAAAGTCCTAAATAAATATTCCAGCGCACGGGTCCGATCCACAGCGAACTTTCAGGAATTTCGATCTGCGGTTGGGCTTGAA
>JAYTHR010000081.1:0-18231 GCA_043732425.1 Bdellovibrionales bacterium | reverse complement strand
CTCAGCAGTTTATCGCGAAAGGTTTAGCAGGATTTGCAATACAAGATCTTTCCGAGAAAAATTCCGGATTAGAGCAACCAGAAAAAGCTGTGACCGGTACCCTCGATTTAGAAGGTAAACGTGTGGTGACCGATACCCCCAACGCAGAACGAAGAACAAAGCGGCTTTGCAAGTACCGGCCGTTTACCCGCGTGGCTAAGGGGTATAAGGCTTATCGTATCGTGCGGGATTATATCTTACCGAACAAAGCCGAAGCGCTTGGTGTAATTCCTTATGTGAAAACGTGACTTCGAGGAATGTCGAAACTGCAGCTTCAGGTTTTGCGGCAAGGTGATACGGGGTGACTTTCTTGAAAAACTAAACGGTCTTTGCTATGTGATCATGTGACAAAAAACGTTAATTACTTAGCGACTTCGACAGCTGCCGTTAAAAGTAGGTAAAATTAGCTTTCGCCTGAGCGTCTCAATTTAAGAAAATACCCGATCAGCGCATTTCTGGTCTTCCTTACAGAAGCTGCATAATTATTTCGATCTGGCAGCGGTCTGTTGGAAATGGCTTTGGCCTTGCACTTTTACCATTTTAAGTTTGAAAAAAGAGAAACATTTGACCAAGGGTGCACTTATGAAAATGAATTCAGAAATTAAAAATTCACTTCGCGCATTAACGATCCTGTTCTTTTTTGCAAGCTGCCAAAAAGGTGGAAGCGATACGATAACACCCAAATCCGCCGCGAATCCGGTCGCTGAAACTGCAGCTGTGATTCCTGATAAAGTTTGTTCAGACAAATTGACTCAGGCAAATTCCCAACTGACTGAATCTAAAGGCAAAAACCAACAGATTTCTAATTCCCTAGCCGACAAAAAAGAAGATCCAAAGCTGACTGAAGAAATGCGCCGTTCGGCAATGGAACAGGTTGCCTCATGTAAACTGATCGCCAATCTGTTTCGGCAAGAAAACATGACGGCTTGTTTAAAATCTGAAACTCCGAAAACCGCAGAAAATAGTCTTTACCGAGACGCCATCGAAAATTCGTGTAAGAAGGTCCTAAGCTGGTACTCTAAAAGCAAGCCGACACCCGCTGAGCAGGCATTAATACCCGCAGAAAAAAAGACGCCTCATTTTACATTTCATTTTGATGAGTCCGCGCGTGAGCTGATTCAAAGCAAAAATTCTGAGACGTTTACTTACTTAGCCCAAGCCGAAATTAAAAAAGGTCAAGAGCAGTTTCAGACCGATTCGCTTAATGGAGCCGTGACTTGTTCTTTTTCAGCGCCGTCGGAAGCTGTTACGCAGGAATTAAATCTAAAGGTGATTTCTGAAATGCCAGAAAACTCGATTGATATGAATTTTCCATACAAAGGAAAATTCATATCACTAGCCCTTGAAGATTCTTCCCGTTCAGTCATCAGTATGACGTGTTTAAACATGAGCCCTGAAATAACAACCGAAAAAATGGCGGATTTACAAAAAGTATTTGGCAAACTGATATCGATCGACAACTCTGAACAAAAGACTTTGGACAGACCCGTAGAAACGCCCACAGCCATCACGGCGCTGGCCAATTCGGAGCTAACAAAGAACCAACCCGCTACTGAATTAACCCCGCCCGCAGAAATTAACAAGCCTGATGCTGCGAAAAAAAATGATGAAAGTAAAACAGCTGCGGCAAATAAAATCAAAACAGACGTCGCTATTGATTCTGCAATTACTAAAACTAAAGAGACAATCAGTGACGTCGTGAAAGAAGCCGTTAGCCAAGTTAAAACAGCTGCGGATGAGACTCGATCGACCACGATCAAGGAAGTAACCCAAGCGACCCGTGAAGTTTCAAAAGAATTTATTGCTGATGCTAAAAAAGCGGCTAAAGAAGTTGTTTCTGAATCTATCGAAAGTGCGCAATCGACCGTAATAAAAACTGTTAAAGCACCGTTTATTTATTTAAATAATAAAGCTTTGGAAGTAAAAAAAGAAATTAAAGACAAAGTCGCTCACGCCGCTGCGTACGTAAAAGAAAAATCAATACGGATCAAAGATGCCGTGACGACAACGATTTCAGAAACGGCAGCTGTGGTGAAACAGAAGGCCCTAGCCGCGAAAGACGCCCTAGCAAATGCTTTAAAATCGCCAACGGAATACTGGACTGATTTTTTAGCTAAAACGAAATAATAATTTATTCTAGATAGTATTTTTTAACGACGTTGAGTTCCCCATCAAGTTCGTAAATTAACGGAACTCCCGTCGGAACGTTGATTTCTAAAATATCCGCGGCGCTGACATTCTCTAGGTACTGAATCAAGGCGCGAATGGAATTGCCATGAGCCGCAATCAAAACTTTTTTTCCAGCTAAAATATCTTTGGCTATATTCGATTTCCACAGCGGCAAAACGCGGGCGACAGTTTGCTTTAAAGATTCTCCGCTGGGAAGATCTGCTGGCGCGACATCTTGATAGCGTATGTCATGGGTTGGATGCTGAGGATTCGAAGACTCCATTAATGGAGGTGGCGTATCGTAGCTGCGCCTCCAAATTTTGACTTGCGCCTCCCCGTGGAGTGCCGCTGTCTCGGCTTTATTGAGTCCCTGCAAAGCCCCATAATGACGTTCATTTAAGCGCCATTCTTTCGTGACCGGAATCCATGCTAAATTCATCTCATCCAAAATAATATTCAGAGTCTTTATGGCTCGAGTCAGGCGACTGGTATAAGCCACATCGAACGCAAAACCAGCAGCGGCCAACTTCTTGCCCGCTTTTTGTGCTTCGCCAGTTCCGGTTGCTGACAGATCAACATCTTTCCAGCCGGTGAAGCGATTTTCTAAATTCCAAACAGACTCGCCGTGCCGAATAACGACCAATTTAAATTTCGAATTATTCATTCTTTGACCCCTGGTTTTTATTTCATTTGCGAACTATTTTGTGAGACGATCATCGCTGAAATAATTAGAGAGGTCAAAACACAATGAATCACGCCAATTTGGATTATTTAGAATCACTTTATTCTCAGTTTAAAACCGCACCCGATTCGGTAGGCATTGAATGGAAGCGTTTTTTCGAAGGTGTTGATTTTTCCAAAGATTCTTCATTAGGTGGAGTTTCCGAAAAAGAATTTGATGTCTACAACTTGATAAATGCGTATCGCAATTACGGTCATTACGAGGCTGATTTAGATCCGTTAACCAATACGCCTTCACCCAGCGATCAGCTGCATTTAAGCAAATTCAATCTGACCGAAAAAGATTTGGATTCAAAATTTCAAATCGGTTCGATTGTCGGCAAAAAAAATGCGCCCTTACGCGAAATCATCAGCATGCTTAAAAGTGTCTACTGCGGAAAACTAACAGTTCAGTGCGCGGAAGCTCTTCCCGAAATTCGCAATTGGTTCATAAAAGAATTCGAACAAAACCCGACCGCATTCAAACTGACGAACGAGCAAAAAAAAGAAATTCTAAAATCAGTTACGGCGGCAGAAGCGCTGGAAAAATTTATTCACACGCGCTATGTAGGAACCAAGCGTTTTTCGGTTGAAGGCGGCGACGCTATTTTACCAATGCTAGATCATTTAGTTGTTAAAGGCTCAGCATTAAAAATGGAAGAGACCGTGATTGGTATGTCCCACCGGGGCCGTGTTAACGTTCTTGCCAATTTTATGGGTAAAGATGTTGGAACGATGTTCGCTGATTTTAATGGTCCGACCGAATTAGAAGTTCCTTTAGAAGATTTTGATGGGGATGTGAAGTATCACCTGGGCTATTCCAAGGTTAAAAAAACCCCTACCGGTGAAGTGGCGACTCATTTAGCTTTTAACCCCTCACATTTAGAAGCGGTGAATCCCGTTGTCCTTGGAATGACTCGCGCTTTTCAACGTCGTAAAGAAGATATCACCGAACGAAATCGCGTCATCCCTGTTTTGATTCATGGTGATGCCGCATTTGCTGGGCAAGGTGTGGTTATGGAAACATTCCAGATGGCTCACGTGCGTGGATACACTGTTGGCGGAACGGTTCATGTCGTCATAGATAATCAAGTGGGCTTCACCACGAATCCTGAAAATGGTCGTTCGGCTCATTACTCTTCGGACGTTGCAAAAGTTTTAGCAATTCCGGTCATTCACTGTAATGGCGATGATGTGGAAGCTTGCGTGCGCGCCATGGACATCGCGATACGCTATCGCCAAGAATACAAACGAGACATCGTCATCAATTTACTGTGCTACCGCCGCTTCGGTCACAATGAAGGTGACGAACCCGCTTACACGCAACCTTTGATGTACGAAATTATTCGCAAGCATCCGACTCTCCGAGAAATATACGCGAAAATTTTGGTCCAAGCTAATATCTGCGATTCGACGTTTACCGAAAATTTACTGACCGAACGCATGAATGAATTGCAAAAAATTTTTGAACAAACAAAGTTGGCGCCACCTAAAATTAAGACGTTCAAATTTGAAGGTGCTTGGGCGGGACTAAAAAAAGCAACTCAGGCTGATATTGAGAAACCGACCACGACGACTTTTGATTTAGCTCAGCTTAGAAAAGTGGGCGAAACTATTGCTTCGATACCATCAGGCTTTAATATTCACCCGAAACTTGTGAAACTTTTAGAGTCGCGAAAAGCGATGGCTCAAGGCACCGAGCCAATCGATTGGGGCATGGGAGAACTTCTAGCTTACGGAAGTATCTTAAGTGAAAATACTTCCGTGCGTTTAACGGGCCAAGATTGCGTGCGTGGAACCTTTACGCATCGGCATTCTGGTTTTTATGATGTCAAAACCAGTGAAGCTTATTTCAGTTTAAAAGAATTAAATTCGGCGAAAACGAATTTCTGCGTTTACGATTCTATTTTATCAGAATACGCCGTCATGGGTTTTGAATACGGAAATTCAATCACTGACCCTAGCTTCCTAACCATCTGGGAAGCTCAATTCGGTGATTTCTCGAACGGCGCTCAAATTATTATCGATCAGTTTCTGGCCGCTGGAGAATCTAAGTGGCAGCAGATGAGCGGCTTAGTATTACTATTACCACACGGCTACGAAGGCCAAGGTCCTGAACATTCTTCTGCACGGCTTGAACGGTTTTTGCAACTTTCGGCACAAAATAATATTCAAGTGGCTAATTTGACGACTCCCGCGCAGGTGTTCCACTCTTTACGACGACAAGTCCGCCGCGAATTTAGGAAGCCGCTGGTTGTGATGTCGCCGAAATCATTACTCCGTCACCCGCGTGCTACAAGTTCGTTGGAAGATCTAGCGCACGGGACATTTCAAGAAGTGATCAATGATCCATTTATTTCCGACGCGAAAAAAGTGGAAAAAATTGTTTTGGTTTCGGGAAAACTTTACTACGAGCTTCTTGAAGAGCGCGAAAAATCAAAGGATCTTTCGACCGCACTAGTTCGTGTTGAACAACTATCCCCTTTTCCAGCTTGGAAACTAAAAGATATTTTCGCTATTTACGGAAATGCGAAAAAAGTTGTTTGGGCGCAAGAAGAACCAAAAAATATGGGCGGCTATCAATTTATTTATTTTAAATTAGTTGAGCTGATGCAGCAGTTGAACTCTAAAATGAGTTTGACCTATGTGGGTCGTACCGAGCGATCATCGCCAGCGACGGGTTCTATTTATCGTCACCGGTCAGAACAGCAAAAAATAGTTGCTGAGGTTTTTAAAGTTTAGTTTTTAGTTTATGTGTTTGTCTTTTTAACGAAAGGTTTTTGATTTATGAAATTAGATGTTAAAGTCCCCTCCGTTGGCGAATCGATCACGGAAGCCGTCATTGGCAGCTGGACCAAAAAGTCAGGCGACTTCGTGAAGATGAACGAAGTGATTTTACTTTTAGAAACAGACAAAGCTTCGGTTGAAATTGTTGCCGAAAAAGATGGAACACTGACCATCTCAGCGCAGGCTGGTGAAACGGTTAAGATTGGCGCCTCTGTCGGAGCCATCGATACCGACGGGAAACCAACCGCGAGCACGACGACTATTGCCGCTGCTACAAAATCAACGCCAGTACCCAACATGGAAATGGCTTCAGCCTCGGCCACTTCAGGCCGCACGACTCATCCTGATCTAGCGGCGCACTTGTCTCCGGCGACTCAAAGAGTTGTCAGCGAGACGGGAATTAATCCAGCTTCAGTTTCTGGAACAGGTTTAGGCGGTCGACTGACGAAATCTGACGTCATGAATGCGCCTACAGCGAATTCAGCTTCCGCTGAAAAACCAGTCGCTGCTAAAAATGAAAAGCCGGCTCTTCCTTTTATGACTCCGACAGTTTCGGGTCCTTCGAAGCAAGGGGATATTAAGCGCGTTCCGATGACCAGTATTCGTAAGAAAATTGCTGAACGGCTAGTTCAGGCTCAGCACAACGCGGCGATTTTAACGACTTTCAATGAAGTGGACATGACGAAGATTCTTGAACTTCGCGCCAAGTACAAAGATAGATTCAAGGAAAAGTACGGAGTTAATTTAGGTTTCAATGGTTTTTTCGTCAAAGCTGTTCTTGAAGCTTTAAAAAATTTCCCGGCAGTGAATGCGTGGATTTCTGGAGACGAAGTAGAATACCATAATTATTATAACATCGGTATGGCGGTTTCTACGGACCGAGGTCTGATGGTTCCCGTGATCAAAGATGCTGATCTTTTATCGGTGGCTGGAATTGAATTGGCACTTCGCGACTTAGCATTAAAAGGCCGCGACGGAAAAATCACTCCGGATAATTTAATGGGCGGAACTTTTTCTATTACCAACGGCGGCGTGTTCGGTTCGCTTCTTTCGACTCCGATTTTGAATGCGCCTCAAAGTGCGATCTTAGGCTTACATAAAATTGAAGAACGTGCGGTAGTTATTAACGGAAAAATTGAAGTGCGTTCGATGATGTATGTGGCGTTGTCTTACGATCATCGCATTATTGATGGCAAAGAAGCTGTTAGCTTTTTAGTTAAAATTAAAGAAGGCGTCGAAGATCCCGAGCGACTTTTGATCGAAGTTTAGAATGAATTATACTTTAATTACCGGAGCCTCTTCAGGAATAGGTTATGAACTGGCAAAAATTTTTGCTCGTAATAAACATAACCTGATTCTTGTAGCGCGCTCGACGAACAAACTGCAGGACTTAAAAAGTGAAATTTTAGCACAGCACCAAATTCAAGTGGAAGTGTTAACCTGCGATTTAAGCCAGCCGCAGTCGGCCCAAAAACTTTTTGATATCGTACAAAATAAAAAATGGTCCGTCGATATTTTAGTAAATAATGCGGGCTTTGGGACCCATGGCACTTTTGTCGATATCGAACTTAAAAAGACTCAAGACATGATTCAGTTAAATATAGTGACACTAACAGAACTAACTAAATTATTTTTACCCGACATGATAAGTAAAAAGTCGGGGCGAATTTTAAATGTGGCCAGTACGGCTTCCTTTCAACCGGGCCCGCTGATGTCTGTCTACTACGCCACGAAAGCCTTTGTTTTATTTTTCAGCGAAGGCATATTTGAAGAATTAAAAAATACCGGCGTCACGATCACTGCATTGTGTCCGGGGCCAACTGAATCCGGCTTTCAACAGGCGGCTAATTTAGGAGACGTCAATCTGTTTGAAACAATGAAAATCCCAACATCAAAAATGGTCGCAGAGTATGGCTACAAGGCCCTGATGCAGGGTAAAGTCGTTGCCGTTCACGGCGGAATGAATAAAATTTTCTCTTCCACCGTCGGAATCTTTCCTCGTGGCTTGGTCCGAAAACTTGTTATGAAATTACAGCAAAAGCGCTTACCTTAATTTGGCGCTGAGTTTATTTAAATTGGAGCAAAAATGGAATCATTTGATTTAGTTGTTATTGGATCCGGCCCCGGTGGTTACGTCGGCGCTATTCGCGCGTCTCAACTGGGTTTAAAAACAGCGGTGATTGAAAAAGATAAAACTTTAGGCGGCACGTGCTTGAACGTGGGTTGCATCCCGTCGAAAGCCTTACTTCAAAGTTCAGAACTTTATTATGAAGCTCGTACGGATTTCGCCGGCCACGGCATTCAATTAGATTCTGTCAAACTAGATTTACCTACGATGATGGGACGAAAAGATAAAATCGTTAAAGATCTAACGGGCGGAATTGAATTTTTATTCAAGAAAAATAAAATCACGCGCCTGAATGGGTTCGGTAAAATAATATCTGCAAACCAGGTTGAAATAACTGCCGGCGATGGCTCTAAATTAATTATTGAAGCAAAAAATATTATTATTGCGACCGGTTCGGTTCCCGTAGAGCTTCCTTTTTTAAAATATGATGAGAAAAAAATTCTTTCTTCAACCGGCGCCCTTGCCTTAGATTACGTTCCCAAAGAAATGATCGTTGTCGGCGGCGGCGTGATCGGCTTAGAAATGGGTTCAGTTTGGGCTCGCTTAGGATCCCAAGTCACTATTGTTGAATTCGCCGATAAAATTTGTTCTATGATGGATCAAGACTGCATTCAAGTTTTGATGCGCTCGATGAAAAAAATGAAAGTTAATTTTTTAACTTCCACAAAAGTAACGGCGTCTAGATCAGTCGGCGGTCGCGTAGAATTAGATTATGAAAGTTTAACCGACGGTAAAAAATCATCTTTAACTGCCGATGCCGTTTTAGTCTCAACGGGCCGTAAACCCTTCACTGAGGGCTTGGGATTGGAGACTGTCGGAATTGAAAAAGATGAGCGCGGCCGAGTGAAAACAAATTCCCACTGGCAAACGAATGTCCCCAATATCTTTGCCATTGGTGATGTGATCGTTGGACCCATGTTAGCACATAAGGCGGAAGACGAAGGCGTCGCTGTGGCCGAATTTATTGTGACCGGACACGGTCACGTCAATTACACGACAGTGCCGTCAGTAATATATACTCATCCCGAAGTTTCTAGTGTGGGACTGACTGAAGCCGAAGCTAAGCAACAAGGTCTTGATATAGCAGTTGGAAAGTTTTCCTTTGCGGCCAACGGACGCGCAAAAGCCAAAGGGGCCACCGAAGGTTTCGTTAAAATTATTACCGATAAACGTACGGATCGCATAATTGGTGGCCATATCGTGGCAGCAGGATCCTCGGAAATGTTGGGTGAAATTATCGTGGCCATGGAATTTGGCGGCTCTAGTGAAGATCTGGCGCGAAGTTTTCATTCACACCCAACCATGAGCGAAGCCATTCGCGAAGCGGCCTTAAATGTGAATGGCCGCGCCCGCCAAGGTTAGTCGATTGACATTGGCTACGAACAATTATTTAAACTTTAAAAAAGTTTCTGACGAGCAATAATTAGGATCGACTCCGCCCGATTGAAAGGCGGTACGAATCATTTTATTTTTTGAAACTAGCGCATTTAAATAACCAGGAAATCCGTAAATCTGATACTTTGCCGAATACCCACCTTTGTACGTATTCATTCGTAAAGTAAGATATTCAGGAAATGTTTTGGTGTAAGCTGTGGCCCACGCTGTAGGTAAAAGCTTTCGTCGCTTGATCTTTTCAATTTTTGTTTTTTTATCGTCTTTTGGTTTAACGAATGAAGACATCAGCAAACCACGGGCCTCTTTCACCAGATCTTTCGTCGATTCAAAATTAAAATGCTCTAGCGTCAGATTGTATTTTGTCGATTTTGATTTTGTGTTGGCAGCAATTCTTTCGTCTAAATAGGCATCAAATGTGTTCATCGCCGCACTGATTCCCGAGTTGTAGCCGGCCAGTACGATCATCATTTTAAACTGGTGCAAATTCACACTTTTAAGACCTAATTTCGCTAGTTTTTTTCGAGTTTCATAATCACGCATTTTTCCGGCGAGCTCATCTTTTTCAGTTCCCGTAACGACCGTGGACCTGTCCTCGTCAACAATCATATCGGCCCCAGCGATGTAGGAGATTCCGGAAACATATTTAATATTGTAGCGAGTTAATAGGCCCATATACAGAATGTTACGAAGTGGATTTTCACTTGGCCACATCAAGGAACAGCGTTGATCGGTGTCTGATTTTGCCGGAGTAATTAAAGCCTTATGTTTCATAATTCGCGCGCAGGCTCCATCTGGCTTAGCCGCTGCAGCTTGAGCGATCTGTTCAATATATTTCGGATAAATTGAGTTCACTTGATCAATCGCCTGCCTGGTTAATTGCCCGACTCCGCCATCCATTCCGCTACCTAAGGCATTCATGAAAAAGCCAGACTCACTATAAATTTTTGGAAAAAGAATTTTAGGATTTAAATTCAGACAAGCCGTGACGTCGGCGAAAGCGTTATAAGTCATGTTGACGAAGTTTTTTGAGACGCACGGAACCGGGTGCTTGATTCTATCCCCTTTTTTATCTAAATCAGGGGCGCCCTTGGAACCATGTGAGCATTTTCCGAAAGCCGTTAATTCTGTTTTTTTAAAATCGATCGCCGCCTCTTTCGTAGAAGCTTCCGGAAAACTGTTTAAGGCGAAACTAACGCATTTTCGCGGCAGATAATTGGATTCGGAAATTCTTTCTTCAGACCATTCGGCTACTTTTAAATTATTAGCGATACTTTTTTCGACGTAATTTCTTTTATCGCCGCAGGCTTTTGGATCTTCATAAGTGACTAAGTAGCCTAAGTCAGCTTCCGAAACATTTTGATATTTAAAATTTTGTTGTAAATCTTTCTGTTTGAAATTTTCGGATGTCACTTCGGCGTCGGAATCCAAAATTCCCGCAGATAATTTTTCGTAGTTTTCAATATCATCCGGAGACATCGTGTAGCTATCGTTTTCTTCGTTTGTTTGCGATTTAGATTGAAGCTCTTTAAGTTGCTCTTCGAAATCACGCTCTTCTTGCTCGCGAGAAAGTGAATTATCTGACGTCTCCGCCAAAGATGACATCTGTTCTGTCTGCACGGGCTGATTTTCAGCTTTATCAAAACTAAAGCTCCAGGCAAAAATACCTGCACTCAGGCAAAAAGCAAAATACAGCGGGTAAGAAAATACGGCAGATTGGTTTTTATTCACGCGTTACTCCTTCGATCATGTCGCTTTATCGGCTTTACGCCGAAAAAATCAAACGCGACGAAGGGACTAAACTCAGTTTATAGTTTTAATTTCTAGAGTGTAAAAGCATAGACTTACAGCCAGCAACTTTTCACGCCCCGACTTTGTGCCGTCTCACGCGCTAATTCGTAACCTGCATCTAGATGGCGAAAAACTCCCATGGCTGGATCAGTTGTTAGCGCCCTTTGAATTCGTCGAGCCGCAGCTTCCGTTCCATCAGCAACAATCACTTGTCCGCTATGTTGTGAATAACCCATACCTACACCACCCCCGTGATGAAGGGCCACCCACGTTGAGCCGCTAGCAACTAAAGCCATCGCACTGAGTAATGGCCAATCACTAACGGCATCTGAGCCATCCTTCATCGCTTCGGTTTCACGATTGGGACTAGCAACGGATCCGCAATCTAAATGATCGCGACCAATCACGATCGGCGCTTTTACTTTTCCTTCTTGAACTAATCGATTAAATAATAAACCTGCTTGCGCCCGTTCACCGTATTCTAACCAACAGATGCGGGCCGGCAACCCCTGAAATTGAATTCTTTTTTCGGCCATTTCCAGCCACTGTATCATATCTTTTTTATGCGGAAATAATTCTTTGAGGGCTTGATCAGTGACCTTTATATCATGAGGGTCCCCGGATAAAGCCACCCAGCGAAATGGGCCGCTGCCTTTACAAAATAACGGACGAATATATGCTGGAACAAAACCAGGGTAATCAAAAGCATTTTCAACACCCGCTTCTTGGGCCCGCGCCCGCAAATTATTCCCGTAATCAAAAACAATGGCGCCGCGTTTTTTCATTTCTAACATTCCACGCACGTGATGAGCCATCGACTTGTAGGCCGCTTCCAGATAAGCTTTTTGATTTTCTTTGCGGAAAACAGCCGCCGTTTCCACCGTGTAGTTTTCAGGAATATAACCCACTAACGGATCATGCGCGGACGTTTGATCCGTCAATAAATCGGGAATGAAATTCTTCGCCAGCATTTGATGAATGACCGTCGCAATATTACCTTGAAGGGCAATGGATTTCGCTTCTTTGTTCGCCGCATATTTTCGCGCAAGCGCAATGGCTTCGTCTAAATCTTTAACCGCTTCATCGACATATTTTGTGTCTAGACGTTTTTGAATACTCACCGGGTCCACTTCCAAGGCCAGTACCACGGCGCCAGCAAAAACTCCCGCTAAAGGCTGCGCTCCGCCCATACCACCAAGTCCTGCGGTCACAATTATTCTTCCGCGCAAGTCACCACCGAAGTGTTGTCGTCCGGCTTCCACAAAAGTTTCGTACGTTCCCTGCACGATCCCTTGAGTGCCAATATAAATCCAAGATCCCGCCGTCATTTGACCGTACATCATCAAGCCTTTTTTATCGAGCTCGTGAAAATGTTCCCAGTTGGCCCACTTCGGAACTAAATTAGAATTGGCCAACAAAACGCGCGGCGCATCTTCGTGAGTTTTCAGCACACCGATCGGTTTTCCAGATTGAATCAAAAGAGTTTCATCATTTTCTAGGTTTTTCAAAGCCTCTAATATTTTGTCATAGCATTCCCAGTTGCGGGCGGCTTTACCAATTCCACCATAAACAACAAGGTCTTTAGGATTTTCAGCAACGCTGGGATCCAAATTATTTTGGATCATGCGGTAGGCCGCTTCTTGCAGCCAACCTTTACAAGTTAATTTTGTTCCCGTCGGGGCTTTTACAACACGTGACATTTTAACTTTCCAGTTCTCCGAAGTTTTTAACCACTTCGGTAATTAATTTTCGGTTCGTAATTAATTGATTAATTTGGGCGACATCTTTAGAAAAAATTCGGTCCTCTTTAGCAAACGGAACGTGCTGTCGAATCAGATCAAAAGCCAGCTTCACGGCCGCAGCGGTTTTTAGCGGAGCTATTAAATCCAAAGCCTGACAGGCAGAAAGAATTTCCATCGCAATTACATTTTGTGCGTTATCTACAATACTTTGAAATTTTCGTGCGGCAATGGATCCCATAGAAACGTGATCTTCTTTTTCTGCAGAAGTCGGAATGGAATCAACACTAGCTGGATGTGCCAAAACTTTATTTTCGCTAACTAGGCTAGCCGCCGCGACTTGAACAATCATGTGACCTGAATTCAATCCTCCGTTGGGCGCTAAAAACGGGGGAAGCTCGCTCATTTGAGTCGAGATTAATTTAGAAATTCGTTCCTGCGAAATACTGGCTAACGACGCCATCGCAATCGCCCCAAAATCCATGGCGTGAGCCACCGGCATCCCGTGAAAGTTTCCGCAGGATAAAACTTTATTATCAGCTGCAAACACAAGTGGGTTATCAGTACTCGAATTAGCTTCCGTTTCTAAAATTTTTTGAACGTAGTTGAAAGTCATTTTCACCGAACCATGAACTGCAGGCATACAGCGCAGTGAATACGCGTCTTGCACGCGCGGATCGTTTTCCAAATGACTTTCAGAAACTTCGGACGAGGCTCCTAACAATCTTAAAAGATTTCGGGCTGTCGGTGCTTCCCCCGCGTGGGGGCGTGCCGCTGCAATCAGCGGATCGAACGGCTTTCGTGATCCACGCAAACCTTCTAGAGACATGGCTCCGGAAAGATCTGCAAGCCACATCAAATCACGCGCTTGATGAAGTGCTAATAAGCCAACGGCCGTCATCACCTGACAACCATTGATCAATGATAATCCTTCTTTCGCTTTTAATTCTAAAGGCTTAATTTTTTTCTCGGCCAAAATATCTACGGCCGAGACAATTTTATCATCCGCCCAAATTTCACCTTCACCGATTAAAGCTAATGCTAAGTGGGACAACGGCGCCAAGTCCCCGGAAGCCCCAACACTTCCTTGCTCAGGGATTACCGGAATTAAGTCGGCATTTAGAAATTCTAAAATTTTCTCAACGACATGAACGCGAACGCCGCTGTGTCCACGAGCCAATGTGTTCGCGCGAAGAATCATCATTCCTTTAGACTGCAACTTCGAAAATGGTTTTCCGATACCCACGCAATGCGAACGAATTAAATTCCGTTGCAGCTGTTCAATTTCGGAATCAGAAATGCGAATGGACGAAAAGGCTCCGAAGCCTGTATTCACTCCGTACATCACTTCACCCGTTGCAATACGAGAATCAATATAATCTCGCGATTTTTTCATGGCGGACTTGGCTTCAGATGAAATTTCAAACGTAATTTTTGACCCGTGAACGGCCTGATAAAAGTTAGCTAGGTTTACTGACTGGCCGTCAATTTGGTACGAAGAGCTTTGATTTTGTTTCATGCGAGAACACTAACTAAAACGCCAACTTCCGTCGAGAAAAACGCCTTGCGCCATTAATTTCAAAAGACCCCAGGCTAGATCCTATGCAGCCCCAACGTTTCAATGACCCACTGGGGGTCCTCGAAAGCCATGTCATGGCCCGCAGTGGGATGAATATGCATTTTGCAATTCCACACTTTATGAATCGCGTAACTGCATTCAGGACGAACAAAGCGATCTTTTGAACCGACCAGCAAAATGGCAGGCACAGGATTTTGAAGAGGAAGGGAATATCGGGCCGCTGCAACGGTTTGGCGCAGAATATTTTTATCCGTGATCGGAAACCGCGTGGTGAATTCCATGTTTCGTAGAACATCATTTCTAAATTCATTTTGAAGCTGTTCTTTAGATAAGCTTGTCGTGACCAAAAGCGAGTTCGTTTCGAACACTTCCGTGCTGGATTCTAGGATTTGTTTCATTGAGGTATACAGAACTAACCACGAAATTCTTTCCCATGGAAAGGAAAAATTAGCGGCACTGGAATTGATTAAAAATATTTTCTCCAAGCGCCGAGGCTGAACCCGCGCCCATTCCGTCATGACCATGCCTCCCAACGAAAGACCGATTCCGAAGGTGTGGCCATTCTGTTGAAAATAATCAGTCTTTGCTAGCTGCTTTTCTAAGAACGAAACATATTCAGGAATCTTGAGGGGAGATTCTTCGAAATTCAGACTTCCATTCCCCGGTAAATCTAAAAAGTAAAATCGATCTTCGGGGAATGCGAGTTGAACTTTTTCCGTAAATGAGCCCCAGTGGCCGTGCCCACGTCCCAGGCCGCGGACTAAAATCCATTTGAACTTAGACTTCATTTAGCTACGGATTTCCAGAATGTTCGCGCGGTAATTCGCAACACTTTTTTCACCTTTAAAAACGGCTTGGCCCGCTACTAAAACGTCGGCCCCGGTTTCAGTGCAAAGGGCGGCGGTCTTACTATTTATTCCACCATCGACTTCAATTAAATAATTTCCTAACTTTTGATCGCGCCATTTTTTTAAAATGCGAACTTTTTCAAGTTGCTCCTGCATAAACGACTGCCCACCGAATCCGGGTTCAACCGTCATCACTAAAACTAGGTCCACCATTCCAATAAATGGCTTAATCAAAGTTAAATCCGTTTTTGGACGTAAAGTAATTCCGGGTTTACATCCGAATGCTTTTATTTTTTTCAATGTCATTTCGACCTGATCACACGATTCCACATGAATGGTTAAATAGTCTGCCCCCGCATTTACAAAATCTTCAATGTAACGCTCCGGTTTTTCTATCATCAGGTGAACATCTAACGGAATTTGACACTTGGGTTTAATCGATTTTATGACCGGCATTCCCAATGTTAGATTCGGAACGAAATTTCCATCCATCACGTCGACATGAATCCAGTCGGCTCCCGCTTCGGTTACGCGGGCGATCTCTAATCCCAGTTCCGAAAAATCAGCGGATAAAATACTAGGCGCGATCAAGACTGAACTTTTTTTAGACAAACAAGTCTCCTTTTTGCAGACGATGACTTTTTAGAAAATCGGTAATGGACATTTTCACTTTTGATTCGGGTTGAACTTCCAGCAACGAAATGTGGCCCTGGCCCGTTTGTAAAATCAATTCACTATTTTCGCAGCGAACAATTTCAGATATTTTTCCGTTACTACTTGAATCAGTAACCCGCGTTCGATGAAGTTTTAATCGCTGCCCGTTTAAAAAACAATAAGTTCCCGGGCCCATAGTAAAAGCCCTGACCTTATCGTGAATTTTTTTTGCCGAACTTTCCCACGAAACTAAACTTTCTTCTTTTTCAATTTTTGCAGCCAATGTTACTTGCGCTTCCTCTTGTTCTTGCGGCTGAATGTAGCCCTGGGTGAATTCAAGCAGTTCCTTCGTTAATAATTCACAGCCCAGTTTCGACAACATCGCATAAAGTTCTGTAGCAGTTATTTCGTCGCTTAACTGAATTTTTCTTTCGCCAATCACGGGGCCTGCGTCTAATTTTTTGACCATTTTTTGCAAACTGACGCCGCCGCTGGTATCACCGGCCTCGAGGGCTCTTTGAATCGGAGCGGCTCCGCGCCATTTCGGAAGTAAACTTCCGTGAACGTTGACTGCACCTAGACGAAAGGAATCTAAAAAATCTTGATTTAATATTTGTCCAAACGCGACGACCACCGCGATATCACATTTCCAACTTTTTATTTTTTCAAAACAGGGTGCATCTTTCCGCAGATTTTCCGGAGTTAGTATTTCTAATTTTTTCTCTAGCGCTAATTTTTTTACGGCAGAAGAAGTCAGCTGCATTTTCCGACCCGAGGGCCGATCGGGCTGCGTAACGACTCCAGCGACTGTAAAATGCGGATGATTGATTAGAGTCTGAAGATGGTCGGCCGCGAATTCAGGAGTTCCTAAAAAGCAAACTCGAATCTTGGCATGACTCATGCCTTAACGGGCTCTTTCAATTTTGCTTTTTTTTCTGCGATCTCTTCTTTAGTGGGATAGCCCGATTTTTTAATTTGATTCTTAATGCGATTACTTTTCGTAAAACTGATGTGATCTATAAATAACGTGCCTTCTAAATGGTCCATTTCATGCTGAATACAAATAGCTAATAAACCATCGACATGAAGTCGAATTTCTTTACCTTCCACATCAAAAGCTTTCAGTTCAATTTTTTCAAATCTTTCAACCGTTTCAAAAAAGCTAGGCACTGAAAGGCAACCTTCATCAAAAGTTGTGCTGCCTTCACCCTTGATCACTTCAGGATTAATAAGCACCAACGGCTGCTTTACTTTTTTCTCTAATTCGGAAAGATCGTCGTACTCGTAGCGACCTGATTTAGCATCTTTTGGACGGGTGTCGACAACAAGCATGCGAATCAACTTACCAACTTGCGGAGCCGCCAAGCCAATGCCATTAGAATCATACATGGTCTCGAGCATATCTTTCGCCAGTTGCTTTAATTCCGGATTAAAGGTCTTAACGGGCTCAGAGATTTCACGAAGTAAAGGATTCGGATAAGTTAGAATTTCAAGTTTAGCCATATATAATTCCCATCTCATTTCCATCACCGCAAGACAGTGCTTGCCGCTACTTTATTTCTTAATCCATTACCGCTTCAGGCGCAACAAGAAGGTCATTCCCAGGGCTAACATGATGAAATTTGGCATCCAAGCCGCTAAGATAGGCTTTAGTTGACCATGCTGCCCCATCGTTTGCGCCGAACTAAAAAAGATCCAGTACACTAGGACTAATCCCAAGGTAATTCCGATGTTCACCATCATGCCCCCGCCCCGCGTCTTGCTGACACAAAAAGGTAAAGCCAAAAGACTCATCACCAATCCGGCTAGGGCGAAACTAAATTTCGAATGAAAATCAACTTCGTATTTAATAGTATCTAAGCCAGCCTCTTTATTTTTACTGATAAAGCGCAGCAATTCACTTTGAGTCAATAAATCAGAAGTTTGCCCCGTGCTTCGAAGATCTTGCGCTTCTTCTCCCATCACAATTGTTTTTTCTAAAAATCGATCGCTTAATGGAAAGCTAGAATCTTCAGAAAATACGGTAACGGTGCCATTTTGTAAAACCCATTGGGCTCCGTTCATTAAAACAGAACTGGCCGTTAGCATTTGAATGAGATCCCATTTGTCGTTAAAAAAATACAATGTCAGGCCCTGAGCTTTGCTGCCTTCGGCATTTAAGGTTTTAATATTGTAAATCGAATTTTTCGAGCGGTACCAGATCCGATTGGTTTTGATCGTTTGAAAAAGCGCCGGGTTTTTTTCTATTTCGTTATAAAAAATGAAACTCTTATTTTTAGAGAAAATCGGCATCAGCTGGTCGCTCATGTAATAAGAAAAAAAACAAATTAATGCGATCGAGAAAAAAATGATTCTCGAAATTCGAAATAAACTCATCCCCGCAGC
>JAYTHR010000080.1:0-1841 GCA_043732425.1 Bdellovibrionales bacterium | reverse complement strand
TTTAATTCCGTTTCGGGACTTAATTAATGTTCGTCCTCGAGCTTAACATCACCAAGTTGCGTAAATACCAGTCCCGCGATGAAAAGAAGAAAAGCGGCCGATACCAACATCGTTGTTTCAAACGAATTAATAAACGAATTGTGAATCATTGGAATTAACGGCGTCGATAATGTCGACGGTAGTTTTTCTACGGTTGATAAGGCATTAGCAAGGGTGCCTTGAAATGCTGTTAGAGTTTGCGAATCCACATTTCCGCTAGCCAATTCATTTAATTTTTTGTGGTAAATGAAGCTTCCAAGACTTCCTAGAATAGCTATTCCCAATGCACCACCCAGTTCATTACTTGTTTCTGAAATGGCAGCGGTGACGCCAGCTTTTTCTGCGGGCGCACTGTTCACGAGCATCCCCGTTGAAAAAAGTAATACTGGCGAGCATCCGAAAGAAAACAAAAAAGTGCCCATCGCCAGCAGGAGTAAATCGGATACCCCATGAACTTGTGAAACCACAGCGAATCCAAAAGCGGCTAATAGTAGTCCTAGCGTCATGACGGTGGCTGCCCGGATTCGCCGCGCCAGTAAAGGACTAAGAAGGGAACTGATAATAAATCCGGCTGAGAAAGACATGGACCACGCACCTGCAGCCAAGGGACTAAGCCCCATAATTAACTGCATGTACTGCGACGTAAAAATAAAAGTTCCAAACATAACGAACATGGTAAAAAAATTAGTAGCCAACAGGGCATTGAATTGAAAATCGTGAAATAAACTTATTTCAACAAGGGGATTTGTCAATTTAAGTTGCCGGCGAATGAATGTGTAAGCCAATAGAATGCCGGTCAAAAACGAAAGCAGCGGAAATACTTCGGCTCCTAATTCGACGAACTTTTTTAAGCCTAAAACAATTAAAAGAACAGAGATTAAAGATAGTCCCGCACTTATTAAATCGATTTTTCCAGCTTGCGGATCTTTATATTCCGGCAACAAAATGGGGCCTAAAACAACCATTAAAATCATCACGGGAACATTGATCAATAGAACTGAGCCCCACCAAAAATTCTCGAGCAACACGCCGCCAATCAATGGACCTATCAGTCCGCCAACAGAAAAACTTGTTCCCCAAAGACCCATCGCAATAGCCCGTTGCTGGGGATTACGAAACAGAACCCGAATCAGGGATAACGTCGAAGGAGCTAAGGTAGCGCCGGCGATCCCTTGAAGGGCCCGTAAAAATATAAGCATTTCAGAAGATTTCGAAAAGGCCGCGACCGCCGATACAAGCGCGAATAAAGCTCCGCCGATCAGAAGCATTTTTCGACGACCGATACGGTCACCTAAAGTTCCCATCGTGATTAAAGATCCTGCTAAGAAAAATCCGTAAATATCGACAATCCAAAGCAGCTGGGAAGATGACGGTTTTAAATCACGGCTGATTTGCGGAAGTGCTAAATTAAGAACGGTTAAATCCATCGAGTAAAGCATGCATGTTAGTGCTAAAACAAGAAGTCCCATCCATTCTTTTTTTGTGGCATTTAAAGTTAAACTGGATTCTGACATGACGGCCTAGCTGTGGAAAATTTTCCTCATCTAATCCGAAAAATGACGAGACTTCAATGATATTTACACCATTCACTTGCACTGACGTCAAATTATCATATTTTTTCATAGATGCAAAAATGACTTCTCACGACGGGGTGAGATTCATAAAGAAAGTTGTTATAGAAAATTACTCGTGTTCACGGAATGGTTTCAATATTCGGTTAAGCTAAAAAGAAGTTATTAGTTATTTTTTTAACAAATCCCGTATTTCCTGTAAGAGAAGAATATCCTCTGGCGGTGGAGCGA
>JAYTHR010000079.1:0-1849 GCA_043732425.1 Bdellovibrionales bacterium | reverse complement strand
CGACTGACATAAAGGCTAAACTGTCCATACTTGCGAAGTTAGTGTTAGCATCTAAATGCAGTCGCTTTAATAGCAAAATTAGTTTTTCATTCGCGACCATGAGAAACAGTCTCAAATAATTCTTAATGTTTAGCAATTGATGACTCACAGTCACTTTAGTAATCAATTTAATAAAGTGAATTTCTTAACGGGAATGCGTTACTTTCTGATAGTGCTTTCACTTTATTTTCATGTTTAATTTGTCGCTCATGCTTAATATTAAAATGCTTCGTAAGATAAATTTACAACTGACCTTTATTTGGCTTTTTGTCAGCCATGTTATTTTGCTTGAATTACTGTTATTACGAACTATCAATGTGTTGTTGCACGGTACGGCTGGTTTTTTCCTGATTGCCCTCGCGCTATTTTTAATAAGTCTTTCTGGTGTTTGCTTGCTTTATCTTCGTAACAAAAAGGGCTATCCACCTCTAAAAATAATTAGCTATTCTTTCAGTGCATATATATTTTTTGCTGCCTTGGCATTGCCAGCCCTGCGGCTAATTTCGCAGTCAAGTATGGGCGCCATTTCAGAATCTTTTTTTCAAAGTTTTTTAGTTATATTAATAATTTGCGTTCCTTTTCTTTTTTCGGGAATTTGCATATTTGCTTTGATGAATATTCAATCAGAAATAAAAAGCTTTCAACAACGCTACGCCGTTGACTTGTTTGCAGTAAGTTTCGCGGTTTTTCTACCCCGTTTATTAGTGCCTTATTTAGGTACGGAAATATTAATAGCAGTGGCTTCTATTTTTTTACTGACCTTATTTGTATTTACATTTTTACGATCAATCGATTTGAAGGTAGTCACAATTATTACACTCTCTTTTGTTTTATGCATGAGTACAATTTATGAAAATAAGACTTTCGGGTGGTTGCCGCCTTTTATTAAGAAATTTCCGCATGCCCGCATTGAGCCAGGCCAGCTAGAATTCAGCCTTTGGGATCCCATCGCTAAAATTGACGTCATAGACTATTCGAATTCCCCTACGAATAAGGGAGTCAATAATCAAAGTAAAGCTATCAAGCATATTTTTTATGATGGAGGAACAATTGGAACAAAAATTTATCCCTTTGACGGCAATTTTGAAAAGTTAAAACAAGTTTATCGTCAGCAGCCTTCACGCTATTTTACCAGAGTAGCCACTGTTGCAGCTCATCTTCTTAAAAGCGGCACACCTTACAAAACCTATCTTTTTGGTGTGGGAGCGGGGCAAGAGCTAAAAGCTGCTGAACTGTACGGAGCCAAAGAAATTTATGCAAATGAGCTAGTAAAAGCAGTGATTGATTTAAATAAAAATGAATACAGCCATTATAATGGAAATATATTCAACGCACCCGAAGTGACAATTCGAATCGGCGATGGGCGCAAGCAAATTCAAAGTTTAAATAACTTTGATGTTATTCAGATTTTTAGTAATTACTTAAGCTCCAATATGAACTCGGGATTAAATTATTTTCAAACATCATATCTTTTTACTTACGAATCTATACACGAATATCTAGAGCGCCTTAAGCCAGATGGCTTGTTGCAGATTAATCAATTCAGATTTCCAAAAATTGTCGATCTGATTGCAAAAGTTTGGGTTGACCAAGGGCACGAGCTGAAACAGCTTAAAAAGCATTTGTACGTGATCCAAGATGTTGGAAAGATAGATATATTAACAACAGTAATTTTCAAAAAGTCTCCGTTTACTTTGGAAGAAGATCAGATTTTGAAAGACCTGTTTAAACCCGATGATTCCAGCGTGTACCAGTTTTTCGAGTCTCCCTTTCAAACTGAGTCAAAGTATTTGGCGTCTTTAATTAAGAC
>JAYTHR010000078.1:0-18433 GCA_043732425.1 Bdellovibrionales bacterium | reverse complement strand
AGAATTCGAAAGCCCGCAACATCTTGACGAAGTTCTTCCATGATGGATTCAGAAAATTCATAAAAAGGACTGGGCCCCTGTTTCGCTTTAAGCAATCTGAGCCTCAGACTGATGATCCCGACGGCGCAACAGTCGCGCCAGTAAATCGATATCTAGAACTAAGCCGACCTTTCCATCTCCAAGAATGGCCACTCCGGACAGTCCATTCTCGGGCATGAAGGCAGGTCCCAACGGCTTCACTAAAACTTGGCTTTGCCCGATGATCGCGGAAACTTTGATTCCAAAATCAACGCTGGCAGCTCGTAAAATAAGTATGGTGCTGTTCATTTCAGAGGCCTCATGCTGAGGAGCCTGGTAACTGGCTAAGTCTAATTTTGAATGGCGTAAAAATTCGTTAATTTTAAACATCGGAATTAAGCGTTTTCGAATTTTAATCAGCTGATTCTTTTCATCGATTTGAACGAGGTCAGTTTCACTTAAGTCAGCAATTTCTAAAATCGCATCGATCGGAATAATTACCCGGACGCCTTCAATTACGGCCACGATTCCGTCCGTAATTGCGGTTGTCAGCGGAAGCGAGATATGAAAACTAGAACCTTTTCCGGCTTGGCTTGTTAAACTGATACGCCCTTTAATTTGCTGAATATTACTTCTAGCGACATCGAGACCGACTCCGCGCCCGGAAAGATCGGTCACTTTTTCTGCCGTTGAAAATCCGGGCATAAAAAGAAATTCGTTCACTTCTGCATCGGAAAGCTCATCGGGGCGAACTCCGCTTCGCATTAAATTGCGCTCGATGGCGCGTTTGATGACCTTTTCGCGAATGACACCGGCTCCGTCGTCGCTAACTTCTACCGTGATGCGCCCACCTGATTGTTTGGCCGTAATTTTAACCGTTCCATTTTTAGGTTTTCCGGCGGCTTTACGCTTTTCTTGGGTTTCGATTCCGTGATCTAAAGCATTACGCACAATGTGAATCAATGGATCTGTTAGAAGATCGATCATGGCGCGGTCGACTTCGATATCTTCGCCTTCAATAATAACATCAACTGGCTTATCTAACTTTAATGATAATTCACGAATAATGCGTTGAACCCGAAGGAAGGCCGGCTTGATCGCCGACAAACGCATGGTCATTGTTTGTTCTTGTAATTCGCGCATCGTTTTTTCAAATAGTGAAAGTAAAGCATTTTCTTGTGCGTGATTAGATGAAAGATCAAAAAAAGCTTCAAGTATCTGGCTTTTGATGACGACTAATTCTCCGACTAAATTTAAAACATTATCAACGCGTCCAACATCCAACTTAATGGAATTGTTAGAGCTCAGTGAACTGTGAAGATCATTTTTATTCGCTTCCGCAACTAAGGGTGTAACTTTAACTGCATTTTCACCGGCCACGCTTCTAGTGTCAGCACCAGAAACGTTTTGAGTTCCATCGCCTGCTACAGTCGGGCTGCCTTCTGCCGCCACGTCGGACCCGCCGCCCACGCCTTCCAGCGAAGAAATAACATCATTAATTTCAGCTTTGATCGCGTCGGCATTCCATCCTTCGTGCTTTTGTTCACGCAGCAAAGAAAGGTATTTTCTAAATTCATCATTGGCTCGCAATAAAAGAGTAATAATTCCCGAGGTGACCGCTTTGGGATTATTTCTTAATATCGAAAGACAATCTTCTAAACGGTGTGCAAAATCGGCAACCGGCCACAGAGCGATTGAAGACGCCGAGCCCTTAATACAATGGGCGACACGAAATATTTTGGTTAGTTCTTCTTGGCGATCGGCTTCGACTTCAAGTTTTAAAAAAGATTCTTCGCAGTCATCCAGCATGAATCCAATTTCATCAATGAATTGGCCTTCAAGCTCTCGTAATAACTCTGCAGGAATTTCCACGTCGATACCTCAGTAAATGTTAACTTGCAGTCCTCGTTTTGTTTTAAAAATTAGGCTGCATTTCCTTTTTTATCTTTAGCCACTTCCGGCGCAGATGGTGGCAATTGCATTTTCATAAATTCTTCTTTTGAAAGCGCACCCACGATATCAATCAAAATAATAACTTTATCATTCAGTAAACCCATGCCACTGACGAAGCTCAGCTCATTGCTGTCGCCGAGAATAGGTGGGGGTTCAATCTGGGCATTTGACAATTCAATCACTTCGCAAACCGAATCGACGACCGTACCAACTTGTCCCACTTGAGTATCGATCACAATGATACAAGTCTCGGCGGAATTCGGAATACTTTTCATTCCAAATTTCATGCGTAGGTCGACAACGGGTACAACTTTACCGCGAAGATTCATGACGCCAATAACGAATTCAGGAGTCTTCGGAATCGGATTAATTTCGGTGACTTCATTAATTTCTCGAACAGCACCAATGGGTACGCCGTAAGTTTGCGAATTCAATAGAAATGTCAGATACTGACCTTCTTTAACTTCGCTTTGATGATCATTGATCATGAGTCGGATCCTTTCCTGACTTAAACTTTAGTAACCTTTTATTGTTCCAACTTTTCCATGTTGAACAGTTTCGCCATTTTGATCCGTAGGATTTCCGTTTTCTGAATTACGATCTCCAAATGGAAGAACTTTTTCAAAATCTTGAGCCGAGGCCACGGTCGATTTACGATGCTTGCGATTCATCGACATCACGGTACCTTGTCCGAATGAATTATTATTTCTATTCGTCGCTTGAGTTCGGTTCATCGTATGCTGAGTCGGATTTCGTTTTGAACCTTGACCCTGAATGATGGCGGTCAGTTCGACCACTTGACTTTGTAAATTGACGGCTTGTCCAGAAGCTTCTTCGGCGGTCGCAGCATTCCCTTGCGTCACACCGTCCAATTGGTTCATGGCTTTACTGATTTGGCTGAGTCCGTTCGATTGCTGCTGACTAGCAGCCGCAATCTCATTATTTAACTGAGCTACTTTTTTAACAGAAGTCACAATATCTTTTAAGACCACACCACTAGCGTCCGCAATTTCAACACCGTTACCAGTTTTCGCTACGCTTTCTTTTATCAACTTACTGATATCTTTTGCTGCTGAGGCACTTCGAAGTGCTAAATTTCGAACCGCTTCCGCAACGACCGCGAAACCTTTTCCGTGTTCGCCGGCGCGCGCCGCTTCGACAGCCGCATTTAAGGCTAACAAATTTGTTTGAAAGGCAATGGTATCAATTACCGAAATAATTTCCGCAATTTCTTTCGAGCTTTTTGATACGTCTGAAACGGCTGCAATTAATTTTTTAATTTCAACTTCACCCGTTTCGGCCGCACTGCAACTTCCCTGGGACAGCGCCGCAGCTTGTTTAGCGTAATCCGCATTTAACTGAACCATACTTAGAAGTTCTTCTAGCGAGGAAACTGTTTCTTCAAGACTTGAAGCTCCTTCTGTGGCGCTAGCAGATAACTGCTGACTGGCCGCTCCGACTTGGGAACTGGCTTCAGCTACATTTTGAGTTAAACTCATAATTTTTCGTGACGTCAGGTGAACGGTCCACAAAATTGCGATACCTGCGAGAAGAAGTCCAGTCGCTAAGATCGAAATAATATTAATTGCCGAAGCTCGCATTCCCCCAAATACATTTTGAATACTTTTTTCTTGCAGCTCACCCGTACGATGCGTCAGGGCCTGCGACATCGCCGCGTACTCAACACGAACCGGAACGTAAGCTTGTAAGTAGTAAGCTAAGGCTTCTTTATATTTTTTATCGCTGATAAAACCATTAATTTTGTTTTCTGCCGGATCCAATTGAGTTTCCGATAGATCGGCCATGCTGCCCACCAGTTTAATAGATTCCATATCGCTGATGGTTTTGCGCAAATTATCGATCGCCTTTAGATTTCCCTCTAAAGAATCTTTCATCCGCGTCATTTCACTGGTATTTGTAGGATCAATCAAATAACCTTTCATGGCATCAGACATCTGCGTGATGTAAAGTTGCGATTTTAAGGCTTCGGAGTAGCTGCTGGCAGCATCTGAGAGGTCCGTATTCTTGGCAACCAAGGCATTCCAGCAGTAGAAGCTCGTCACGGCCCCCACGACAATAATCGGAATGAGCAACAAGATAAATTTGAGCCGCAATGAAATTCTCATACTTTTTTTCTCCTCAGTATAAAATAAAGTGAAAAACCAAATACTGTTCTAAATTGAAACACTTTTTTGAGTTTCTCCGATTTCTTATTATTTCTTTTGGATGTGACTTTGACTAGTCCGGTTTTAAAAAACAGCTTTTTGTTACCTCAGCCGATTGACTTTCATCCAGTTCACCCTACTTTCGTTTAGGTTTTTAAATACTCACTTCAGTTTTAGAATCAGCCTTCCGATCTTAAATTGAAGCGAGATTTAATTTTATAAAAATCTCATTAAACCCTTAGCGGAGGATCAGGCTCATGTTCCCAAACGACACACGCATTCTAATAGTTGATGATATGAATATGATGAGAACGTTCATTAAATCACAACTCCGCCAACTTGGATTTACGAACTTTAGCGAAGCGGCAGACGGCGCAAAAGCCTTGAAAATTATCGAGGACAACAGCATGTCACCCGCAAAATCTATTCAATTGATTTTTGCCGATTGGGATATGCCGGTCATGTCTGGAATCGAACTGCTGGCTAACCTGAAGAAAAATATTATCTTCAAACACATTCCTTTTATCTTGGTCACCGCAGAAGGCGAACCTCACAAAGTAAAAGAAGCAATTGCCATGGGAGTCAGTAACTTTGTTCGTAAACCTTTTTCCCCAGCTATTCTTTCTGAAAAAATTGAAGCTGTTTGGCACGCTAAGAATAAAAAGGCAGCTTAACGTGTCGCAATCATCTATTCAAAGAACCGACTATTTGTTGTTAAGCGCAAAGAATACAACTGTGACCGTTCAGGACATTCGCGACTTTATTGCGGATATAAAATCCCGTTCGACGCAGTACTCGTACCTTATTTTCGATTTTTCAAAAGCTACTGAAATTCCCGATGCGGCATTTAGAACTTTAACTTTCGCCGGAAATTTAAGTACCCAGCCTCCAGTTAAAATTGCCATTATTGGAAACAGCAACATGGCAGCATCTATCAAAAAATGTGGTCTTGAAAAACTGATTTCTTGTCATCAAAGTCTTGAGAACGTTTTCGAGCATGTTCCCAAAGCCACCGAACCCGATAAACAATTTTTATCAACAGCGCTGTCAGAGGCCGTTAAGGTTTCATTGCAGAATGTGGCCAGTAGTGATGTTACCTATCACCCTTTTAATCAAGAGACCGGAGTCGACACGCGCAAATTAGAAATTGGCGCGGTCGTTGGACTTACGGGAAAATCTTTTCGCGGACTGCTGACTTTAGGCTTCACGAACGAAATGTATTTAAAACTGATGTCCAAAATGTTGAGCACAGAATACAAAGAAGTTACCAGCGATATCGAAGATGGCCCTGCCGAAATTCTGAATATGATTCTTGGTCAGTTTAAATGCAGTCTGAATGAAAAAGATTTTGGAATCGTTCCGGCCATTCCGTCGACCATTAGGGGTCTGAGTTTAAAGATCAGCACGCCGTACACGAAAGATTCAACAACCATACTTTTTTTCAAATCTGAGTTTGGGGATTTTTATATTGAAATGACAGCTCACTTTCAAGCGGCACGAGACGCTGCATAGTGCGTAAAAAGTTTTACCTACTACCAGGCGAATTTGTCGCTACAGTTGAGGTTGCCGAGATCACGACTATTTTAGGTTCGTGCGTCTCTGTCGCCCTAACTGATTCACGAGCTAAGGTCACCGGCATTTGCCATTACCTGTTAGCTCGAATTAATGAATCACCCGGATCCATTTTGCGCTACGGGGATCAAGCAATTCCAATTTTAATTGATGAAATGATAAATTTGGGAGCCAATCCGAAGAATTTAGTAGCGAAAGTTTTCGGTGGCGCAAAAATATTAGATCATAATACGATTGGGGAAAACATCAGTCGCGATAACATCGTGGTGGCTCACGAAATTCTGGGTCAATACCGTATTCCTATTATCCAAGAACAAACTGGTGGACATCTTGGCCGCAAGCTTCATTTAGCCAGCGATACTTTTGAAGTGGAACAGCAATTCATTATGCGTACGACCACGCATACGGAAGCAAAAAAGAAACAAGCACGAAAACTGCGTGTGGCTTTAATCGACCCGGCTTCTTACTACTTAACTTATTTAAATGGACTGATGAATCAATCTGGATTTTCTGTTGTTGGAGGAGCCTCAGACTCTTTCGATGCCTGTCGCCTTTTAACTGAAGAAAAACCTGATCTTGTGATTTTTGGTTTACAGAACGATGGAAAACGCGGGTTACAGTTAATTCGAGATCTTAAAAAAATGACCGCAGTTCCTCAGTTTTTTGTCTACTCATCGGGTGGAAATGGTAATCAAGATTCAGAAGCCATGGATCTCGGCGCCGTGGACACGGCCCATAGTGATTCTAATTTTAATCCTGAAATGTTAGATGCTGCCGGTGCCTTACTGGTAGAAAAAATAAAAGCTAAATTACAAATAGCCAGCTAGTAAATTTATTTACTACCACAACTTGACCGTAAGTTTTCCAAAGTCACGAATTCCAAGGCTTTACTATGAGTGGCTTCTAAAACCACGGGTGGCGCTATTTTAGCGTCAAAGGCTTCTTTCCAGCGGGAAGCGCACAAACACCAGCGATCGCCTGGTTTTAATCCTTTAAAATCATACTGCGGAAGCGGCGTAATCAAATCATTTCCTTTAAGTTTTGAAAAACTTAAAAATTCTTGGGTCACTTCGGCGCACACGACATGAATGCCTCGATCATCTTCACCGGTAGCGCAAAATCCGTCGCGGTAATACCCCGTCTTCGGATTCATTCCGCAGCTGACTAAGGGTTTCCCTAGAACATTCAAATGATTTTTATCTTTCACGATGCTCCCGGGATGCGGCGGTAAAAAGCAAGCGCCGGCAAATAAGAATTGAATGACTTTTTTTTTCAAATCGTACCATGAAGAACAATGGCACTCATGATCAGCATCAACAGCGCCGGCAACGACTTCATCAAGGGATCTTTAACTTTAACGTGCATCGCGATAGCTCCAATCATCAGCAAGCAGATCACTGCGGCTGCGGGCGCAACCACAACGGGGAACCAAAGTCCGATAAGAAATAAAATAGCCGCGGTAATTTTTAAAAATCGAACGCACTGAAAAACCCAATCCGTTAAGCCGTAGGCCGAAAATTCTTCTTTTAACGAACTGGCCGAGCCTCCGCGGTAATCTGTTTTTTTTGAAGGCCTTAAAAGCCAAACATTTAAAAGACCTAAAGCTAAGATAATTTGTAATGCAGGTATAATAAAATTCATGAAGCTCCTGTTTTTTGTTAATTAGATGTTAATCCCATTTGATTTATGTTCAACTGAAAAAATGATGACTCTATTTGAATCTGCCCGCCTGCTTTCGGCGCTGTCTTTTCTCGGTTATGGCCTAACCTGTTTTTTTTCATCACGCATGGTTAGTGAATTCAACCGCTACGGCTTTGGGCGTCAACGCCTTGTGGTTGGTGTTTTACAAATCGCCGGAAGCTTGGGTTTGTTGATCGGTTTTTATAATCTGCCATTAACAATGGTTTCGTCTTTGGGATTTGCGCTGATGATGTTTCTAGCCGTACTGGTACGAATAAAAATTAGGGATCCGGTCATTGCGGCAATTCCGGCTGTTTTATTTTTTGCGATAAACTTTTATATTTTCGTGACTTCTCTGAAGCTTTTGACTTCACAATAAGCGCTTACTTCCAACCCTTTGTTGATCCATCTGAACGCTGTCGCGAGCACTTGAAACGCCCTTCGACAAAAGGACGCTTACTTTCATGTTTCAGCTGACCCTGTTCGGTGGCCCGGCGCCGCCACCGTTTGTAGGCTTTTTCATCGAGTTGAGTCCGCATAAATTTCACCACTTCATTCGGCGATAAACTAAACTGTTCCCGAATCGACTCAAAAGCGGTTCGATCTTCCCAAGCCATGCGCACAATGCGATTTTGATCCTCTTCAGAAAATAAATTCCATTTTTTCTTTTGATCGCTAGAAATTGACATGAAAGGCTCCGAAGGTCGAAAAAAAATAAGTCAGTAAGCAGATTAATCTAAAGCTCCAAAACAAAGTTCGCGGCCAGTTCGTTTTTACTAGCTGATCTATCTTGGCAAGGTCTTGTCCTTTTTCTAAATCGGCATGAAGTGGAACGCTTAGAAAAAAGGTACACAGCCAAATTAAAATCACGGCCAATAAGTTAAAAATAAAAAAAAACGATTCTTGAGATAAATAAACTAATCCTGCTGCGGTGAACAGCTCAAGCACCATCATGGGCCCAACAATAAACGTAATTTTTTGAGAATGCTTTGCGTGAAATGCGCTGAACTGAGCAGACTGGATCTGTGCAAAAGCGGGATATAAAATCAGTTGAACGACCCAAATAACCCCAGACATAAAGGCACAGCAAGCTAGCTGAATCCCCACAAGGGCTAAATAAGTGCTGCTGGTGGATGTCACGTAAGACCTTGCCTTTTCATATAGTTCATACTAATATGAACTATATTCGGAGGTCAAATGAAAGCCAACCCAGCCCCAATTACTTATCCTATCTCATTTTTTGCCTCAGCGCAGGCTCCGGCGGGGATTCAGTCACTTTGGAATACCGAAAGCCAAAACTTAAAGACTAATTGCGCTATTCCGCCCGAGTTTGAAGGCCCTGGCGGAGCGCTTTCGCCCGAGGACCTGTTCGCGCAGGCCCTAACGAACTGCTTTATCGCCACCTTTAAAGTCTACGCAGAAAAATCAAAAATTAATTTTACACAAGTCACAACACAGGCCGAGCTGATTGCTGATTTGAACGAACTGAACAAGCCCGTCATGAAGAAGTTTTTACTGCACGTGCGCATCAGCGGCTGCGATAATCCAGCGCGAGTTAAAACGATTGCCGACAAGGCCTTTAGCTCGGGTTTTATTCTGAATTCGGTGAAGACAGAACTGAGTCTTGATTTGCAAATCACCGACTAGCGGGTAATAAGCGCATAACATAAATCGTATCGGGACATAATTTTTAGCAGTCTTCCCTGTTGTCAAAAAAGGAGACTACATGAAATTAATCCAACAAATTGTAAGCATCACTTTAATGGGCCTTAATGTTCAGGAAGTTGCACAACAGACCCTAAGCAAAGATCCGAAATTTACGCTTCGTCATTACGAGCCTCTACCGAACAGCTTCACTGTCTACCACCGGCATTGATTCAAACGGCTAAAAATGACGTCCTTCGCGATGAAGGGGAACATTATGCGAAGAAATTAGCCGAAGCCGAGGTTGGAACAACAAGCGTTCGCTTCATTTGAATGATTCATGATTTTGGTTTACTAAACGCTTTGGCAAAAGACACGACGGTTCGCTCGGCATTACTGCAAGCTGCAACGGAGTTAAAAAACATCTTAATTAGTTTTCATTGAAACTGTTGGGGCGGTTTCGCCTCGACAGTTTTTTAAATTGATCGCCTTCTCACACCGTTCACTGCAGAATTTAATTTTATCCCAGACCTTTTCCCACTTTTTACGCCAGAACAAGGATCGCCCGCAGCATGCACAGTATTTTCCTGGTTAGCTAATTTTTTTCATCCAGCGACCGTCAGTTTATCGCGCAGCTTTTTGGCCGCAGCCCTTAGAATTTTCATTCGTTCCGGTTTGATTTTTTGAACGGCTCTCGCCATCATCGAAAGCCTTGGGTTTTTCATAAAAAAGTCTTGATGCTTTTCAATAAATTCCCAATAAAGACCATCAACCCCGTCGCACCAATCCCCGGACGAATCTTTTCCCATCTTGATGTAATAGTTAGACCCGCAGATATAGGGTTTCGTCGCAAAAATTCCACCGTCTGAGAAAAGGGCCATACCGAAAACATTTGGACCCATTACCCAATCCGACGAATCGATAAACATTTCCATGAACCAGCGATGGGCGTCTTGAGGTTCGACTTCCAGTAGTAGCATTAAACTGCCTACAACCATCAGCCGTTCAATATGGTGAAGGTAACCATGCTTCAGAACTCTTTTCAAAGCTCTATCCAAAGGTGGAATTCCCGTATCGCCCTGGTACCAGACGGCTGATAATTTTTTAGTGTGCTTCCAGTAATTTGAATGATCTTGTTTTTCGCTAAAGTTTTGGTAGATGCCGCGAACAAATTCACGCCAGCCGATCACCTGTCGCACAAAGCCTTCCGTTGAACCCATTTCAATTTTTTTCTGTTTTGCTTTTTTCAGAACAACAGAAATGACTTGATCTGGCGTTAGCAGCCCTACATTTAAGAATGGCGTTAACACCGAATGAAAAACAAAGTCAGAGTGAGCCGGAATAGCGTCTTCGTAGGGGCCAAAATCTGCCAAACGTTCCTCGACAAACTGGTTTAACCAGTTTACGGCGCCGGCGCGGTCGACCGGCAACCAAAAAGGTTCGGACAGGCCAGGGTGATTGGGAAACATTTTTTCACAAACTTCAGTCACTTCGGTCACAATGGCATTTTTCTGAACGCGCGGTAAACTCGGAGGGATAATTTTAGCGGGTAGATATTTTCTGTTTTCATCATCGAAGCTCCAGCGCCCTCCGACCGGCTCTGATTTCTGATCGACCAGAATCTGCAAACGTTTTCGTTGCTCTGGATAAAACGTTTTCATGAACGGTTTTTTATGACTTTTTAAATAATCCGTAAACTGACGTCGCGACGTTAAAAACATCGGCGAGGGCCAAATTTCAAACTCAATTTTGGCGTCTGAAAAAAGCTTCAACAACCGCGCTTCAAAAAATTTATCTTCAATTTCAAAAAGATATATTTTTTTCACTTTATTTTTTTTAATAAAATTTTGAAGACTTGTTTCGTAAGTTTCCGGCACGGAATCCGTTTTTTTAGGTAGCTTCAAGGCTTCATAGTGAACAGCAAACTGGGCTTTTTGCAGTTCTAAAGAAAAACTTCTCATGGCGGCCAAGAAGAAAATAATTTTTTGCTTATGAAACTTAAAGTACGTGCAAAGCTCTTGATCTTCGCGCATAAAAACGGATGCTTTTTGATTTTGTCCCAAATTTTTTTTTATAATCAGGGGTTCAAATAATTGATTTCCCAAAATAAGCACTAGATTCATTTTACGCCTTTGGACTCAGTAGCTTTAAATTCAGTTTGAAATTATTAATCTTGATCAGGACACGAAGGGCCCGAACCGCGAAATCGATCATAGAGCCTAAATTTTTAAGCCGTTCCGGATTTACATTTTCAATTTGATCTAACTGCACGTTCAGCTTCACGACATTAAAATTGGATTTGACCTTATCGAGCATGACTTTTTCACGCACTAACAAAACTTTATGAATGACCTTGATCACATCGGGTTCGGCCTGAAAAAACTTAGCTTTCGCATTGTCGGATTCCACCGAGACGATCAGTTCCCAGCTTTCCATTTCAGATAAAGCCGAACTGATCAGGGCTTTAGAAACTTGAAGCCTTTCGACAAGGTCAGAGCCCGACAGAGGCTGCTTGGAAAGATACAAAATCGTCCAAATAGACCCATGAATACGCCGAAAGCCCCAGTACCGAATAAAATCGCCAATAGAGGTGGCTAGATCTTGCAAGGACCCGTCATTTTGAGACACCTGTTGCTGGTTCATATGGTTCATAGTAGTATGAACCACTATGAAAAAGCAAAATAAAAACCCGGTCACCGTTTATTTTGATGGGCTTTGCGTCGTTTGCTCGAAAGAAATCGAGCATTATCTGCACCAAAAAGGAGCTGATCAAATGCGCTTCGTGGATATCACACAAAATTCATTCGATGCCGCTGCCGAAGGGTTAGATCCTTTCGAAGTCCACCGCGTGATGCATGTTCGAAGAGCCGACGGCACTTTAGCTTTAAAAGTAGACGCGTTTGTCGAGATCTGGCAGCAGTTACCGCGGTATCATTGGCTAGCACGCCTGGCCGTGCGGCCCACATTACGCGCTATTTTAAATTTGGGCTATCGAGCCTTCGTCGTCGCCCGGCCTTATTTGCCACGAAAAAAGAATCCCTGCGAGACCAGCCCTTACTGTGAAACTTAGTCGTCCTTAATGACGACGACGCGCTTTACTAATGACTGCGCTGCACCTTACTGATGGCGCCGTAATTCGCATGCGGCTACCAAGTCCTCGGCGTTGACCATCAACGTACCGTCCATACAAATTAAGCTCCATTGATTTTCTTTTTTTATTTTTTCTGCTAATTGGTTCAGAAAATCGGCCGGGATTGAAAAAATTTCGATCTGTTTTTGACCATGAACGGGTTCGCTGGCCAGTTCATTCATAAGAACTTGAGGATCTTTGTACGTATAAATTTTTAATTTTGCTGCTGCCTTCGATGCTTTATGCATTTTTCTATTCGAAGGATTGCCAATTTCAATCCAAAGATCATAGCCACCATGGGAATTCAAGATCCGCAAACAGGGACTGTCGGGGTCACTGAGTCCCGTCGGCGAAAATTCAATCCCGGGTTGAAAATTTAAAGCATAGGCAAAGACGCGCGTTAAAAGGTACTGCAAACTTTCTGACGGATGCTGAGCGATACGAAAATCGAGGGAAAGGTATGCTGCTTTTTCCGGATCAGAGAGTTCGATTTTAAAACGGTAAAGTTTCGAAGGTAGTGCCATGATTTAAAAACGTCCTTTTTAGTTACATTCAGATTCTAGTTGTTAATTATTCTTGATCAAGCCAATTCAAATTTTTTCCTAGCAGTTGACGGAAAATAGAAAGGCGGCGAAAGTGATATTATGAGCTCGCTTTTTAGTTTAGTCTACACCAGTAAATCCGTTCACAAAATCGATCAACAAGTTATTGAAAATATTCTTCAGGTTTCTCGGCAGAATAATCAACGCGATCAAATCACTGGCCTTCTAGTTGTACGCGAAGACTACTTTTTGCAACTTCTTGAAGGTGACGAATCAAAAGTTAAAGCCTGCTTTGACCGCATCCTGGCGGATCGACGCCACTCTCAAATTGTGCTGCAGGGCCTGAGTCCAAGCAGCGAACGCATGATGCCTGACTGGAATATGGCGCTGGTTAAAAATCAGGATATCAAAAACACATCCGAGGATTTATTAGCTCTTTTCGATGCCGGACGCCGCGGTGAAATCTATACTGATGCAAAATCTTTAGAATCTTTACTTCGCCTTTTTTCGAAAAATGCAGAACTTATAAAATAAGTGCCGGTACTAAAAATTTAAAAAGTGAATTCCTAAAGTGATACCGGCTAAAAAAATACAGTAGTAACCGAAATTTTTCCAATACCCACCCTGAAGCCAGTGCGACAGCAGTCGTAGCGCTATCAGACCTGCAATAAAACTTAGAACCATGCCGAATAATCCGGGCGCTACTAAACTCATAAGCTGTTCCGAGTTAATTTGACTTTTTTGTAAGCGGCGAAGTTCTAGTAAAATAACTGGCGGAGTCAGCAAAACGGCTAAAGCAAAACTAAAATCTTCCGCTAGATCAAAAGGCGCTCCTTGCAGTAACGCCGCCGATATGGTCGCACCCGACCGTGATAGACCCCGAAAAGGTAGACAGAGTCCCTGCACGAGCCCAATCCAAATTGCAGATTTTGTCGTTAAGGGCTGATTGTTTGGCGAAAGTTGTTTGCGTCCCGTGTAAATAATTAAAAGCCCAGCCACGGCTAACGATGCGGCAATTAAAGGAAGAATACTGAATAATGCCTCGACTTCTCCGTTTTCAAACTTAAATATTTTTTCGAGTATTACTTTTTCGATAAAAATCTTTAAAGTAAGACCTAAGATTCCGGTCGCCGCGGTGGCGATCACTAAACTTTTAAAAAAATTCCATAACTGTTGGCGGCCGACAAATCGATTTTGCCAGCGCTTCCAAAAGTAAACTAAAACAGCAAACATCGTTCCGGTATGCAGCATGACCAAAAGGAAAGTCATTTCGGGTGCACTCGGATTAAGCCCCATTAAATGCTGAGCTAAAATCACATGGGCCGAGCTCGAAACCGGCAGTAGTTCGGCAAAACCTTGCAGAATTCCAAGTACAGCGATTTGAATTAAGCTCATGGAGACCTTCCTTAATGCAATTGCAATTACAATTTTACGTCTATTAAATGGTTCTTCGAGATTGTCCGGGGTTGCCACGAAAGTCAAAGTTGAATTCTGCTTTTTTCGTAGACAGCAGCTGGATTTATTTCTAAAAGTGACATTATGAGAAACAGAGAAATTCTAAGACTAGTTGCAGGTTTTCGTCGCTTTCATGAAAAGTATTTCACCGGCGAAGAATCCATTTATACCCAGCTTTCGCAAGGCCAAACTCCGAAAACTTTAATCATTGGCTGCAGTGATTCGCGGGTCGATCCAGCCTTGATATCTTCAGCTTCGCCGGGTGAACTTTTTATCGTTCGCAATGTCGCTAACCTTGTTCCCCCTTTTGAGTCTGCATCCCAAGGACGACATGGTGTCAGCGCCGCGATTGAGTTTGCGGTCGTGAATTTAAAAGTCGAAAATATTGTTATTCTGGGTCACCGTCAGTGCGGGGGAATTCGGGCTTTGATGTCTGGTCAACAGAAAAAAGAAAATAGCTTTATCGGCAGTTGGATGGAAATTCTTGGGGTCGCGCGGGAAAAAGTTTTAAAGAAATTTGCTCAAGACGATTTTGAAAGTCAGTGCCGCGAGTGCGAAATGGAAGGGATAGCGACCTCGATCGAAAATTTGAAAACATTTCCCTTTGTCAAAGAGGCCTTGGCCAATAATTCGGTCAGCATTTTTGGGATCTATTTTGACCTTGAGCAAGGAACACTGATGGAATTCGATGAGAGCCTTCAAGCTTTTATTCCCGTCAAATTTGAAAAAACACAGAAGCCAACGGATGAAAACGAAATTTAGAATTTATCGTAATTAAATAAAAAGAAAGCTTAGGTTTAAGGCCTAAGCTTTCTTTTTATTTAATTTTTTTCGCTGCTGATTAATGAACCGGTGACGAAGTTGATGTTGTTGAGTGAGTTGACTTCGAGCTGTCTTTTGAAAAACCAATTTTTTCTTTAGCTAAATCAATTCCATGGTCAACGGCGTCTAAAGCTTTGTGAGCTTGATCAGGTAGCACACCTTTTTCACTTAGTATTTTCAGTCCGTAATAAGCAATAACTCCGAGTGCAATCCATCGTAGTTTAACACGTGTTAAAAGTGCTGGGACAATATATGCTGCTGCTAAATTTTTTACTATTGTTGAATTCATCATTTCTGAAGCGTTCATCGAGACCTCCATGGGTTGTTTTAAAAGTTTTAGTAATTTTAATTTGAAATAAAAACTACTGATGCAGTTCTAAAATTCTGCACCTGCCTAGTCGTAGTTGCAGAATTGCAGCCAATCTACGAAAAAGTCTTTTTGCGTTAAAATGCTTTTAAAGCAGAAAGACTTTCTAATTTCTTTCACAATGAGGCAAAAAGCCCTTTTTCAATTTACTGTTCTGTCATTCCTGCAGAGTCTTGACTTTTTAAACACGCAGTATCGTCTGAAGCACATTCTTTTTGGGCACTCGATTTTGAACCATGTCTTTTCATCGCAGAAGATTTATGATTTGTCGATGTGCTGTTCGATGAATCGCTTGGCATGGTCGAGTTTGCAGTCGTGGAATCCGTGTTAGTTGTAACACCTTTTGAATCTGTAGCTGTGGTCGTGTTTCCCGTAGAGCTCGGTGATCCATACGTCGTGCCCGGTTCTGTATTGTACAGCCCAGAATTGTCCGACGTGGACGTTGTAGCTGCAAATAGACTTCCGGCACAAAATAAAGTAGCTAGACCGGCGATCATATTTTTTCTTATTTGTATCATATTTTTTCTCCTTTGTTGTTTAACATTCATTGACGAGTTATTACTAATTTTCAAAAACGAGTTTTTCGTTTCGACAACAACTCGTGCGTAATCCTTCTTCAAGAAATGCAAATCACAGACCAGAAAATAACTTGGGACTCGCCGCATTTTTGTAATGAGACAATATCGAATTAATGTTTTTGGTAACAGAATCCGGTTATAAAATTTTAAACTGTAAGCTGCCAAAAATCAGAAATGTCTTTCAGAATGCTGGTTGAAACAAGCTCGTGTACCGAACCCTCGTACCAGTCTTGCGGCATCGATTTCACGTAATTAGATTGAACAAAACGATCGTCAATCAAAATGATTATGCCCTTATCAGTTCCCGAACGAATCACGCGTCCTGCGGCCTGCACGGCTTTTGCCATTGCCGGATACGTGTACGCATAATCAAAACCTGCAAAATAATTTTCTTGGTAATAATCTTTCATGGTCTCTCGTTCCAGATCAAAAAGTGGTAGAGGTGGACCGACCACAAAGGCTCCGATAACCATCTTGCCGGGGTAATCGACGCCCTCGCTGAAAACTCCACCCTGCACAGCAAAAATAATATGGGCCCCCGACGGATCGCGAAGTTGAGTTAACACGGCCTCAATATCCTTTCGCTTCATCGAACGCTCCTGTTTCAAAACCAGGTAGTTATCCGGAGCCTTAAACTGAGCGGACACGCGCTGTAAAAAATCGAAACTCGGCAAAAAGACAAAGTAATTCCCGCGCTGTAACGAGACAATTTTAGTAATGGTTTCAGCAATTTTCGGGTAGCTTTGCTCACGCTGATTATATTTTGAAGATATTTGCGGAATAATTAAAATTTTTCGTCGCTCTTTCGGAAATGGAGACAAAAATTCTGCAGTCTTAATTGCTTTTTCATCAAAGCCAGAAAGACGCGAATAATATTCGAAGGGTTTCAGTGTCGCCGAAAAAGCGACCACGTGCTGAAAATTTTGGTAACTATCCCTTAACATTTCAGCAGCGTCGCAGCAGGTGATTTTAATACTTGCAGGAAAAGGATTAAAGGTTGTGAAAAATTCTTTCCGTTCTGAGCTTACAAATTGTAAAGCCTGAGTGAACTCAGCCCAGTACATCGATAGGCGTAAGACGACATCTCGAGGTTTTATTTCGACATCCGAATTTAAGTAAGTGGAAAGAAACTGCCGCAAATGCGCTTCTTGCTCGGTGAAGGCCATCACCGGCGGACGAATCGGCAAAGATTTTTTACAATCCTTGGGGCCGCTACCTCGCACTACAGAAACGCACTCTTGCACCAGACTTTGAAATTCTGATCGGAATCTTCGAGGAAGAAACTGAACCTCATCGATCATTTTTTCTAAGACAAAGGTAGAAAGCATCGGAGAATAATAGTCCATGGCTCTTGCAGGCAAATTATGAGCCTCATCAATAACTAAATTTGGTTTTCCGATTTGATCACTCGCGGGCTCAGATAGCGTCGTAAGAATGGCCCGCGGCGCGAAAACATAATTATAATCTGCAATGACAGTATCCACATCTTGAATGGCCGCCAGCTGAATTTCAAAGGGACAAACCTGATGCTCTTCGGCCATATTTTTAAAAACTCGCTCCGTTAAATTCTTTTTCTTCGCCAGTTCTAACACAAGATTATTTTCGGCCACTTTCGTGTAATGGTCTTTCGCGTATTCACAAAAATCAGGATTGCAAATGGGTTCGTTTTTAAAACACATTTTGCTTTTTGCCGTTAACGTCATCGCACGAACAGCGGCCCCCGCCTGTTGAAATTTTTCGATCGCTTCTTCAGCAACCGCATGCTGAGAATTCTTCGGGGTGACATAAATTAATTTCTGCCCGCGGGACAAAGCCTCTTGCAAGGCGGGAAACATCACCCCGACCGTTTTACCTAAGCCAGTCGGCGCCTGAATAAGTAAGGGATGATCTCCCTTCATAGTTTCTTGAATTGTTTCAATCAGTTCGACTTGGCCAGCGCGGGGCTGCGGAAAAGGAAACTGCAGCTTAGAAGCTATTTTCTTGCGACGACGCACCGTTTTTTCAGCCCGAACAGCTTCTTCAACCAGCTCTTGCAGACGAAGTTCCAGCCAAGACTCGTAAGAATTAATATCCAGCAAAATCTTTAAATCTAAGCTTTCGAAATTTCGACTTGAAACCAAATGCAGATTAAGTTCAGGGACAGTGTTCTTTTGTAAATAGTAAAAATAGCCGTAAGTACGAAGCTGCAAACTGTAGGGGTGATCATTCTCGCCATCTTTAATTTGACGAGCTAGATCATGAATATTGAAAGATGACTTAATTTCTTCAATTCGCGCAGATGGTTTTTCAATAATCCCGTCCATACGCCCCTGAATTTCAAAACTAAAATCACCTTTTTCAAAAACAGATAAGATCGCGATTTCTTTTTGATAATTCTTGTCTAATAAGACCCTTGCGGCTTGCACCCGTTGGTGAATTTCGGTCCCGATCTGGGCCGCCTGCCGGCCAAAACCTGAGTTTGCATCAATGCTTCCTTTTCGTGGTGCAGGCCACGCAAAATCAGAAAT
>JAYTHR010000077.1:0-6520 GCA_043732425.1 Bdellovibrionales bacterium | reverse complement strand
ACAAAAATAAGAAAACTAAATAGCGTTTCCATTAAAATCGGTCGAGGCGCGGTCTAACCCCTTAAAAATAAAACATTCAATTCCGTCACACGCTTTTTTGAATATTTTTGGTAACTGAGTCGCATCTTCTTTTGAAAACGAGCTTAACACATAATCCCCAATATCAAAGTCAGCATGCGCGGGTCGACCGACTCCCATTTTTAAGCGGCTGTAATCTTGTGATCCCAAAAGTTCTGAGATATTTCTCACGCCATTTTGGCCACCGTGACCGCGGTTTTTGTGAAAACGCAAAGAACCGTAGGGCTGATCGATATCATCATGCACGACAAGAATATTTTCTTTCGCAATTTTATAAAAATTCATGAGGGATTGTACAGATTCGCCGGATTTATTCATAAACGTCTGCGGTTTAGCGACGATTATTTCTTGGCCTTCCAATTTCATTCTTTTTGTCATGGCTTTGTGTTCTTCGCGGTAATCAGGATCATGGCCCGCCAACGATTTGATCCAATAGTCGATGACCAAAAAACCAATATTATGTCGGGTCATTTGATACTGCTTACCCGGATTTCCTAAACCAACCACTAGCCACATATTTTTCAAGATACCTTTTTTTATTCGAATCACAAAACAAAAAAGGCGACCTGTAACAGTCGCCCTTTTTTAGAGAAATAAAATTTGACGATTACTTCTTAGCAGCAGGTTTTGCAGCCGGAGCTTTTCCAGCAGCAGCAGCTGGAGCTTTACCCGCAGCAGCTGCCGGAGCTTTCGCACCCGCAGCAGCAGCCGGAGCTTTCGCGCCCGCAGCAGCTGCCGGAGCTTTCGCACCCGCAGCAGCTGCCGGAGCAGCGGCAGCATCAACAACAGGAGCCGCAATAACTTCTTCAACCTGAATAACAACCGCAGCGATCGTGATGTCGGGACGAGAAATTAATTTGATTCCATCTGGTAATTTTAAATCAGAAACGTGGACTGAATCTCCAACACCTAGGTTAGAAACATCAACCATTACGAATTCAGGGATAGCCGTTGGTAAACATTCTACTTCGATTTGACGAGTTGCAATGTTCAGTAATCCGCCTTCAGCAATACCGATTGGTTTACCTTCAACACGAATCTCGACAGAAACGCGAACCGCTTTATTCATGTCTAAGGCGAATAAATCGACATGCTCAGGACGACGAGACAAGGGATTCACAACAACTTCTTTAATTAAGGCGATTTTGCCGTTTAATTTAGAATCGGTGCTTTTAATATTTAATAACGCATTTTCGTAAGCGCGTGAGTTGTATTTTAAAACGTCATTCACATGAAGTGAAACGTGGATATTTTCCATGGCGCCGTAGATGACTCCAGGAACTTTTTTATTTAAACGAAGGCCACGAGCTGTTGCACGACCTGGTTCACGAGATTCAAGGGTTAATTCAATTCTTTGTTTCATTTTTTCTCCTGACTACTTCCTCCAAACTCCTACACCCTATGTGTTGGTCTGAGGCCATTGTCTTTTTGGTTTCAAATATTAAAGTCGACTTAATGCCAACTTAGTCAAACAACGAACTCACCGAATCATGATCGTGAATTCGTCGAATCGCTTCGGCTAAAACAGGTGCCACGGTGACGACCTGAATTTTACCAGAGCTTTTCGCCGCCTCGCTTAAAGGAATTGTGTCTGCCACAAAAACTTTTTCGATGTCACTTTCAACGATGCGACTGATCGCAGGACCTGAAAGTACGGGATGCGTAGCAACGGCGAACACTCGTTTTGCCCCATTTTTAAGGAGGCTGTCAACAGCTTGTGTCAGGGTCCCAGCCGTATCAATCATATCATCAACGATGACGGCAGTTTTGCCTTCGACATCACCAATGAGGTGCATGGCTTTGGCCTCGTTGGGTCCCGAACGGCGTTTATCAATAATGGCTAGTGAAGAATCAATTCTTTTGGCAAAGGCGCGCGCTCTTTCAACGCCCCCCGCGTCTGGACTCACCGTGACATATTCGGCACCCATGCCGAAGTTTTCTTTCCAAGAGCGGGCTAGGGTTGGAATGGCAAATAAGTGATCAAACGGGCAATTAAAAAAGCCTTGGATTTGGGCCGCATGCAGATCCACCGAAACAACGCGGTCAGCGCCGGCCGTCGTTAATAAGTCGGCCATACACTTCGCCGAAATCGGAGCGCGCGGAGCCACTTTTCGATCTTGGCGGGCATAGCCGTAATAAGGAATTACGGCCGTGACATCAGCCGAAGAGGCGCGCTTCAGCGCATCCAGCATGATAAATAATTCCATGTAGTTTTGATTTACGGGCGGGCAGGTGCTGTGAATCACGAACACATGTTTACCGCGAACGCTTTCTTTGATCTCGACTTGGATTTCTCCGTCCGCAAAAGCATTCACTTTGCTTTGACCCAGTTCGACTCCTAAAAGGCGGCAGACATCTAAAGCTAATTCGGTATTGGAATTACTGGCGAAAATTTTAAGTTTAGCTAATGACATCACGAACCTCTTTCTAGTTTTAAAGAACAGTTGCCGGCAATTTTTTAATAAACTGACTGAGCACTTGCGCCCGGTGCGATTTTTGTATTTTGAAACCGGGCCCAAGTTCAGCCAAGGTTTTCGTCTCGCCTTCGGGAACAAAAATGGGGTCGTAGCCAAAGCCCATTAAGCCCGTCGCTTTCGGCGCGATTTGACCTTTCAGTTCACCTTCAAAAATCCACTCTTCATTTTCTGCAGTATAAACGACCGTGACGCATTTAAATTTAGCACTACGGTTTGTAATATTTCGAATTTGCATCATCTTTAAAAGTTTGGCGATATTTTCAGAATCGCGAGCGTGGGGGCCAGCATAGCGTGCGGAGTGAATTCCGGGAAGATTCCCTAAGCCTTCAACTTCTAAACCCGAATCTTCGCCCAGCACCCAAGCTTGCGATTTCATCGCTTTCACCGATTTGGCTTTGATGCGCGCATTTTCTAAAAAAGTGGTGCCGTTTTCGGGCTTCGGAGTGAACGAACTTAAATCAGCTTGCGAGAAAATTTGAAACGCCGAGCTTTTTGAAAGCGTCAGTTTGTATTCGTCGAGCTTTCCTTTATTTCCTGTCGCAATCCAAAGTTCCATGAATTCCCTGCATTATCGTTAGACTATCGTTTTAAAGGAAAAAAAGCGCCAACCCATTTTTCTTGTTCCAGAAAAAGTTGTTGGCATCCTTTTTCCGCAAGAGTCATCATTTCCATTAATTCTAAGCGCGAAAAAGTTCCCTCTTCCGCGGTGCCTTGTATTTCAATGTATTCATTTTTATCGTTCATCACAAAATTCATGTCGGTGCCGATGTCGGAATCTTCAATATAATTTAAATCGAGCAGCGGAGTTTTGACGTTGTTGTTTTCGTAAAGACCAACGGAAACTGCGGAGACGTAATGACGTAGGGGAATGGTTTTAATTTCTGAAAGGGTATTTAGTTTTTTAAGCGCTAAGGCTAACGCCACGAAACCACCGGTTACGGCGGCTGTTCGTGTGCCACCATCGGCGTTGATCACATCGCAATCGATCAGAATTTGTTTTTCACCCATCGCTTTTAAATCAACACACGATCTTAAAGCGCGACCGATCAGCCGAGAAATCTCTTGAGTGCGCCCACCCGTTTGCGTTTTTTCTCGCTTCATCCGCGTGTGCGTCGAGCGTGGTAACATTCCGTATTCTGCAGTTACCCAACCGGCTCCGGTGTTCGATAGCCAAGGCGGAGTTTTCGCCTCGTAGCTGGCAGAACACATCACGCGCGTGTTTCCGAATTCAACAAGAACGGAACCTTCGGCGTAATCTAAAACATGGGGAGTTATTTTTATGGGACGTAATTGATGAACTTCGCGCTGATCAGATCTTTTCATGAGATCCATATTTGTTAAAGCGGTCTTATTTGTCACTCTTTTCTTTAAAATTCACTATGGCATCAGTCAACGCGCGGGCCAATTCATCTTGATACTCAGCGCTGACCAGTTTTCGAGCTTCGCGTTGATTAGAAATGAAGCCAACCTCGACTAAAACAGAGGGCATCGAACTATTTTCAATCACGTAAAAAGGAGCCCTACGAATTTTACTCGCAGATATTTGTTTATTTTCCGCATTTCTCAGCTGCCATGCTGTCTGAATATTTTGACTCAGCTCAAGACTGCGTTTCATTTTTCCAAATTCCGCTAAATCTTTCTTGATCGTCTCAACAACGGTATTTGAATCTCCGGCTGCAGATCCTTTATTTTTTTCCGTTAAAAAAATGGTGGGAGCGGATTTACCACCAAAGGTGGTCATATATTTGGAACTGAAATAATATTCCATCCCGCTAACCTGGATCGAGGTTGACGAGTTGGCGTGCAGGCTTAAAAAAAGATCGGCTTTTTTATCGACGGCAAATTGCACGCGGTCATGCAGTGAGATTCCACGATTCTTTGACCTGGTTAACGACACTTGAAATGTCTGATTTTTTTTAAGTTGGGCTTCAATCTTTTCCGCAATTTGAAATACGATTTGTGATTCAACAAAAGATCCGCGATTAGCACCGCCATCAATGCCGCCATGACCCGGATCGATAACTACCGTGAAAGCCCAGCTCGGAATAGAAATAAAAATAAGAAGGCTTATTCTGAGTGTTTGCATAGTCTGATGATAAAGGTTTTTTTAAAAATAGAGAAAAAAAAAGACGGCCAGGTATTGGGGGGGAGTCCCTAGCCGCCATGGGGGGTACTTTCTAATAAAGCAAGGACCTCGCCAAGATCGCTTCGTGTTTTAATCGATCTGAGCTGTAAAAACTCTAGACGGTGACGTAACAGGGTAGCATTTTGCCAAGACGTGGATAAAAGGCTCGAAGAAACTCGACAGAGGTGGGGGCTTTCGATCAGCAGTTCTCTTCTCGTAAAAACCAGCTTAAAGTGGAATCTTCACAGGAGAATTTTAAAATGAGAAACCTTTTGATCGCATCCCTTTTGTTGAGTTCGTTACTACGCCCGGTTTTAGCATTGGCCGCAGATGTTGAAAGTACCCAAATCGAAGCCGAAGAAGCATTGGCCGATTCAGAAGCCGCGAAAGCCGAGGCCACTGATTCCAAGAAACGAGTCGAAGAAGATCGAAAGCGTCGTGACCAAGCGCGAAGCGAAGCGAAAAAATCTTTAGAAAAAGCGAAGACAGCTGAAGCCAACGCGAAAAAAGAAGTGCAGCAAGGCGAAAAGGAACTAACGCAGTTAAAGCAGGAAATGAATGAATCTGAAAAAAGCCAGAAGCAATCTGAAAAGTTAGCCGCAGACTCTGAAGCTTCGATCAAAGCAATGAAAGACAAAATAACAAAAACAGAAGCCACGCGGAATGACGTTGTCGCGAAAAGAAAAGCTGCCGAAGCTAAATTAAGTGAACTTCAAGGCCAAATTCGTGAAAGCGAAAAAGCGATTGAAAAAGGAAGTCAAGACGTTGCAAACGCACAAAAAGAAATGGCAGAGAAACAGAATCAACAAAAACAAGCGCAATTGAATTTAGCAAAAACTCAGGCGCTGGCCCAAAAAGCGCAAGCTGAAGCCAAAGCATCGGAAGCTAAGCTGAACCAGGAACGCGCCCGCACGGAAGCCGAAGTTAAAAAAACGGAAGCAGAGCTAGGTCGAATCAAGGCCCAACTCGAGCTGACTCAGAATGGACTGAATAAAATTGCCGAAGAAAATAAAAAAGTCGATGAACAAAACAAACAATTAAAAAATAACTTTGAAGATGAAAAAAAGAAATTCAGTAATTTTAAAAAAGATGAAGAAAAAATGAAAGACCAAGTGGCCAAATCCCGCTCGGAATACGAGAAAAATCGCGTTCAGTTTCAAAAAGATACGGCGCAAATGAATTTAGAGATGGCTCAGCTTAAACGGACGCACTCATTATCTGAGTCAGAACTAAAAAAATACGAAGCGGAAGGGGCCCGCATGAAGGCCGAGGGCGATCGCCTCCGTCAAGAACGCGAGCAGTTAACCGGGCAAACCGAGAAGTTAAAAGCTGCGACCGAAGAGGCTAAAATTAAAATGGAAACCGTTAAAGCCGAATCAGAAACAGAAAAAATAAAACTGGAGGCAGAACAAATTCGGGCCGAAGCGACCGGAGTAAAAGCCGGAAGTGGTGCGAAAGTAGCAGGGAAAACGACGACGGGCGCCATCCGAGCGGTCGAAATGAAAAAAGACTGTACCATCAAGGATAAGCCAACCTCAGCGGGAAAAGATCTTTTTAAGGTTAAAAAAGGTGGTCGTATCGGAGTCGTTGAAAAAAATGGTTCGTGGTCTACGGTCGTCAAAGGGAAAATTGTTCCCGACGGCTATATTGAAAAGTCTTGCTATTAGCTCTTGGCTTTAAGTAAAGTCTTTAAGTATAATTTAAAAAAAGGAACTACTTTTTAAATGATCGACGAATGGGCGTTACATAACACTTTAAAAGGTTGGACACTTTACGGATTATCCGTTCGTGAGGTCCAATTACTGACTCAAGTGATGTCTGTGAATGAAGTTAAGTTAGT
>JAYTHR010000076.1:0-6526 GCA_043732425.1 Bdellovibrionales bacterium | reverse complement strand
AAAAGAACTGAAAGACCTGGATACAAAATTAAAAGCGGTCATCTTCGGGCAGGATGAAGCGATCGAAGTGTTGGTGCGTTCGATTAAATTTGCGCGCAGTGGATTAGAAGCCAAAGAAAAGCCGTGGGGCTCTTACTTGTTTGCAGGACCAACGGGCGTCGGAAAGACCGAAGTTTGCAAGCAGCTAGCGCGCCTACTAGGAATTCACTTTCAGCGCTTCGACATGAGTGAATATATGGAAAAACATGCCGTTTCAAGACTGGTCGGCGCCCCTCCGGGGTATGTCGGCTACGAACAAGGTGGTCAATTAACTGAAGTGATTAGTAAAAACCCTTATTCTTTAATTTTGCTAGATGAAATTGAAAAAGCCCATCCAGATATTTATAGTATTTTACTTCAAGTGATGGATGGTGGCCGCTTGACCGATGGAAATGGCCGTACCATTAATTTTAAAAATACCTTAGTCATTATGACTTCGAACGCCGGGGCCCAGGATGTCGCGCGCGGTACGATCGGCTTGACGCTGAACGATCGCTCGAGCGTCAGCCAAGAAGCCATTAAAAAAACCTTCGCCCCCGAATTTTTAAATCGCCTAGATCAAGTCGTTTATTTCAACTCGTTGACGAAGCCGCTGATTGAGAACGTTGTCGAGAAGTTTTTAGCGGATTTAAGACGAAACTTAGCCGAAAAAAATATTGAATTGATCTACTCTGAAAAAGTGGTCAGCTACATCGCCGAAACGGGATTTGACGCCGTCTACGGAGCTAGGCCCCTAGCTAGAAAAATAGACCAATTGGTTAAATCTCAACTGGTAGATGAGATTCTTTTCGGCAGATTAAAGGCCGGAGGCAAAGTCGAAGTCGAACTTTTGCCGGAGCACCACAAAAATCGCTTAAAATTTGATTTTACGGCGGCCTCGGGGAATACTATCAAAAAGTCAGCGAAAACGTCCGTGAAGAAAGAGTTTGTTCCATGAGTTCTATGACCCGCTCTGTTTTGATTCTATTTCTATTATTTCTTATATCGTGTAGCACGCAGCAGCCTTTGACCGCAGCCATACAGGAAGTCTCAGCACCTGCCACTTTAGTTCCCGAAACTTTAGGCGGAGCAACAACTTTAACCGGAACCGAAATTAGCAAAGATAAAGCTGTCGTCACCATGCCGACCACCACGAAGCTTTCAGAGTGGACCTGTGATATTCTTGTCGTCAAAGCGAATGACGAAACCTTTCCGCTCAAGGGGCTTGCGGGATTAAACGCGAAAAAGAAATGTCCTAATTTTAACATGGATATTAAAAAACTAAGTGATTTCGAAAAAAAGATCTATTCCGAAGAAATCGCTGAATTAGATCCGACAGTCCCCGCTCCGGCAGCGTCATTATCGGTGGAAGAACTTAAAAAGAATTTAAAATTAGCTAGTTCGTCGCCAGAAAAAATGAAGGCCTACAAGCAACTGCGCGCGAAACAAAAAAGTTCGGGTCAAAGAAATGATTATCTTAAAACGACGGCTGATATGTTCAATTGGACGAAAGCGGAACTTCGTCGTAGCAAATCTTTAGAAAGTCGAAATAATTTCAACGAAGCCGCGCAACTTTTTGCGCGCACCTACTGGACGGAAGATAAAATAAAAAAAGCGGACGAAGTCCTTTCCGATGCTCTTCGCCAGTTAAAAGGATCGATTTCGGTTGCCGAAATTTACCTTCTGCAGGCTCGCATGGCCGAAGAAAAACTGGAACTATCGAAAGCCGTTTCTTTGTATGATCTAGCCGCAGAAGATTTTAAGCAGTATAAACCAAAGGCCGCCTCTTTTACTTTAGATAAAATACTTTGGCTGAAGTCCTGGATTCTTTATAAAGAAAAAAAATGGTCCGACGCCGAAAAGTCACTGCAAACGTTAGCGAACCAAACAACAGACCTCAGCGAAAAATCGCGAGCTCTTTTTTACCGCGCACGCGCCTTAGTAAAATTAGATCGCAAAGAAGAATCCACGAACTTATTAGAAAAAATCATCAAGGATGATTTTTTCGGCTACTACGGCCTTGTCAGCTACCACGAACTAGGACGAAAACTACCCGCACTTTCAAAAATTCTGGTTGAAAAAAAGTTTCCGTTCGATTTGGAATTAAACTTTTTAAAACCAGTCGAGAAAAAAATATTTCAAGACTTAGTAAAGTATCAAGAAATTGACATCGCCGAAAAAGCTGTGGGAATTCTGAGTCGCAGCCCCGAAAATCAAATTAACTTAGGCCTGTACCTTGCGGATAAAGGAAATCGCTATCTGCCATTATTTGCTGGATTTGGGAGACTGAATAACGAAGCCCGCATCGAGGTACTGCTGACATATAGTCAACTGCTTTATCCGCAACCGCATTTAGCGCAAGTGAAAAGTATGTCGGAAAAAACAACGATACCCGTTTCTTTGATCTATTCGATCATGAAGCAAGAATCGGCTTTCAATGCGCGTACCAAAAGTCATGCCGATGCCTGGGGCTTAATGCAAATGATCCCCCGGCTAGCGAAGCAGCTTTCAAAAAAGTTTGATGTCCCCTACCAAATTCCTGACGATTTATTTAAACCCGAAATTAACATTCAACTGGGTACTTTCGAACTGATGGAGCAAGTAAAGAAGCAAGATGGTCAGTTGACTTACGTCGCCGCCGCTTATAACGCTGGACCCAATGCGCTGAATGGTTGGCTGCGGAAGCGACCGCGAGCCGACATGCTTGAGTTTATCGAGGAGATCCCTTACGATGAGACCCGGACCTACGTGAAGCTGATTGCACGGAATAAACTTTTTTATGAGCGCATCTCAAAACGAGACGAAGACCAGCCTTTCCCGTCCGAGTTTTTAGAGCTGAACGGCTCAAAAAAAGACGCTTCAGTCAAAAATTAATTCCTGCGAAAACGATTTCCTATTTTATTATTGAATCCTCTTTTTTAATTCGCAGAAGTTGTCGCAGAAGTTATAGAAGCGTAGAAAATTCACCGACACGTTCAGTATGAAAAAGAAGAATTTATCGCTTGTGGCATTGGGTCTCTTTCTATTTTTTTGCGGGGCCGCTTTTACCTATCGTTTTATGTCTTCCTCGAATCCCGATCGGCAAACACAATCTTCAAAAAAGAAAGTAAAATTAATTGAAGGTCGTGAAATGGAATTAGGCCAGGTGAAAAATCAAACGGATAAAGTAAACGACGAACCTTCGGCTTTATTTAATGATCCTGCCATCAAGCAAGCCTGGGGACTTAAAAAATCAGATGCGGCCCGAGCCTGGTCGGTAACTCAAGGAAGTAAAGATACGATTGTTGCTGTTATTGACACGGGCGTTGACGAACATCATGAAGATTTAATGACAAATTTATGGGTGAATCCCGGAGAATCTGGCTTAGATAGCAACGGGCGCGATAAATCTAATAACGGAATTGATGACGACAATAACGGCTTCATCGATGACGTCCACGGTTGGAATTTTGTTTCTAACAATAATCGTTTAGATGATAACCACGGCCATGGGACTCACATCGCCGGCATCATCGGGGCTGAAGCCGGAAACGGCAAAGGCATTAGTGGAATTTCACCGCATGTTAGTTTGATGGTGTTAAAATATTTTGATCCGAAAGTTCCGAACACGGACAATTTAAAAAATACCATCGCCGCGATTCAATACGCCGTGAAAATGGGAGCCCACATCATTAATTATTCCGGCGGTGGAACCGATTATTCTCAAGACGAACACGACGCCGTTCAATTGGCCGAGAAAAAAGGAATTCTTTTTGTGGCCGCTGCGGGTAACGAAAGATCGAACTCAGATCAGCATCATTACTACCCGGCCGATTACAAATTAAAGAATATTATTTCGGTCACAGCAATTGATCCGACGACGGAAGTCTTAGCATCTTCGAACTACGGCACCGAAACGGTAGATATCGCAGCCCCGGGCCAAAATATATTGTCATGCTTACCAAATAACTCTTACGGTTTGATGACGGGAACCTCGCAAGCAACGGCTTTCGTGTCCGGTGCGGCAGCTCTGGTGATGTCGCATAAAAATCAGTATTTCAAAGCCGAAGAAATCAAGAAATATATTCTTGCCACCGGAGACACAGCTACATCACTGATGGCTAAAACGAAGACGTCACGCCAGCTTAATTTATTTAAAGCCCTGACAATTCTAAGTGGTGAAAAAGCTTTTTCCGGAGCTGATAAATCAGATGTCCAAGACAGCTTTTATTCTGATGCTAAACAAAATAAACCAAACACGGATGACCCGAATTTAAAAACTACGAAAAATGTAGCGAAGTTTGGAAAGTCGTTGCTGGAAGCCGTTTCTCTGACGCCAGGACTGAAGAAGCCGTCCGCGAACAGGCTGGGACAGGACCAGAAAGATTCTGGCCAGTGATCAAAGCTTAATATTGGAGTTGTTTTGTGACCAAAAAAGCCATAGACCAAAAGATAAAACAGTGATCGAAACGACAAGGCCAGTTAAGTTCGGAAACGTGGGCTTTATTTTATTAAATATAAGCAGCGCCAAACCGACAAAGCCAATGCCTGCAAAAACCCACTGCACCACCGAAAATTTTTCCCGCTGAGATTTTTTATTTATTTCACCAGGAGCATTTTTTGCCTGCAGCTGTTGCTCTAATCGAAGCTCAATTTGCACCAAGTACTTCTCGCAAGCAGCATCATAGTTCATTGTTTTACGAAGCTCGTCGTATTTTTGGAAGGCAAAACTTAGGGCCGTTTTTTGCTGGCATTGATTGATAAAATCTTGGTGCTGTTGATCATGATTAAAATGAGTCATCACTTTCGCCCAAGCTTGATTGAGCTCAAAAAGTTGAGGACTTTCTGCTTGCACCATCAACTGATATTTTTCTACAAAAACGCCGCAGCTAGGGCATTCTTTAGACTGCTCAGGCATTAAATTATGGCATTTAGGACAGCTCGAAAAAGTGTGAGATTTTGCATGCGCTTCAAACAAACCAAATGAATTTATATTTTTTGATAGAATGAACGAACTTTGGCAGCCCTGGCATTCAAATTCAGGATCCGCGTTCGTCATTAAATCATTTCCAGTCGAAGCGGTGAAAACATCTGACTGCGTGATGTAAAGTTTTTCGCAGCACGGGCAACGAAAACGAATTTCGTGAAAGATCTGGGACTTGGATTGATTTTCTGAATTCACTGAATTGTCCAACTGCATCTTCCCCCGTCCTAAAGACTATGCTACCACTGTCAGGATGTCGAATTTTTTTAATTTTTTCAAGCAGTTTCCTCGACCCCTGCTCTGGGCGACGGTAAGCGGAATTCTTGTGGGCACTTCTTACATCCCATTCCCTGGCTGGGCTTTGTTTTTCTGTTATATTCCACTTTGGCTTTCACTTCTTTCCCAATTAACAAACGGCGCTTCGTTAAAAAAAATATTTTTTACAGGCTGGATCACGCAGTTCATTCTGACCTTAATTGGCTTCAATTGGATTTACTACGTCTCGGCCGAATTCGGTCACCTGCCTTGGGCTATTTCCTTAGGTGCGCTTTTACTTTTCGCGGGCGCCATGCATATTTATATTCCGCTTTCATTAACTTTCGCTTGCTGGATTTTACGCCAACAAAAAATTTCAAGTGTCAGCACGCAAATTATTATTTTTGCTCTTTCGCAGGCTTTGCTCGAACGAATTTGGCCCAGTATCTTCGAATGGAACTTGGGTTACGCGCTTCTTTGGATGCGCTTACCGCTTTTTCAATGGGCCGATACCGTCGGTTTTTGGGGACTTTCTACGTGGATTTTCTTAATTCAAGCGAGCCTTTGCCTAGCTTTGATCGCATGGCAAGCGAAGAATCGCCCCCGGGCCCTGAAAATATTTTTTGGGCTCGTTCTTACTGTTCTATCCCTGACAGCTGTAGGTGTTGTTAAAGAAAAAAAATGGAGCTCGACAACGGACTCCATAAACTTTGCCGTCGTCCAAGGGAATATCGGAGATTCAGAAAAAGTTTTGTCCGAAAAAAAAGATCAGTTTCAATCTCACATTTTGCAAGTCTATGCGGATCTAACGGAACAACACCTGAAAAAGAGTCCGCAAACTGAAATTGTGCTTTGGCCCGAAACGGCCTTGCCATTTGCATTAGATGTGGATTTTCATCAGCGCTATTTGCAAAGTGAATTACTTAAAAAGGTTGCCGCGTGGAACGTGACTTTACTAACCGGTGGTTTCTCACAAAGCACCACCCGTCGTGACCATTTGGGCTACCCGCTAACGCGTAATTCTGTTTTCTTTATTGGTCCGCAACTCAAATTACAGGCCGAACCCTATAATAAAACGGCGTTACTTGTATTTGGTGAATATATGCCATTCGGTGAAGAGTTTCCGTACCTTTACCAACTGTTTCCTTTTGTGGGTGTTTACGAGCGTGGACCCGGGCCCCATCCAGAACGTTTACAGCTAGCCAAAGAAAAAATCCTCACCGTGGGCCCACAAATTTGTTACGAGTCTTTAGATTCTGCTTTTGCCCGGGGCCTTGCGGAAAAAGGTGC
>JAYTHR010000075.1:0-1884 GCA_043732425.1 Bdellovibrionales bacterium | reverse complement strand
TCGTGGTTGGAGTGATGCCGTGCTTTTGATTATAGTCCTGTTGAATTTTTCGCCGGCGATCCGTTTCGTCCATCGCCCGCTTCATCGAATTAGTCATGCGATCCGCATATAAAATCACTCGGCCCTCGGCGTTCCTAGCGGCTCGACCGATCGTCTGAATCAATGACCTTTCTGATCTTAAAAAACCCTCTTTATCGGCATCCGTAATTCCCACAAGACTGACTTCGGGGATATCGAGTCCTTCTCGAAGTAGGTTAATCCCAATTAAAACATCAAAGACCCCAAGTCGTAGATCACGGATAATTTCAGTGCGCTCGATAGTTTCGATGTCACTGTGCAAGTACTTAACTTTAACGCCAATAGATTCGTAATATTCTGCTAAATCCTCGGCCGATCGCTTCGTCAGGGTCGTGATCAAAACCCTTTCATTTTTTTTAACTCGGATTCGGATTTCGTTCAGTAAATCATCGACCTGATTTTTAACGGGGCGAACTTCAATTTGGGGATCAACCAGTCCTGTGGGACGAATAATTTGTTCGATGATTAAACCCTCAGATTTTTCAAGTTCATAAACCGCCGGAGTCGCCGAAACGTAAATGACTTTATCCATCATCCCTTCGAACTCTTGAAAGTTCAGGGGCCGATTGTCCAGCGCTGAAGGCAATCGAAACCCATGTTCTACTAGTGTTGATTTTCTGGAGCGATCGCCCCGATACATTCCACCAATTTGCGAGACGGTGACATGGGACTCGTCGATAAAAGTAATAAATTCTTTCGGGAAATACTCTAATAGCGTAGGTGGAGGTTCTCCGGCAGACCTTCCGGTCAGGTGACGCGAGTAATTTTCAATACCCTGACAAAAACCTATCTGCTCCATCATCTCAATATCGTAGTAAGTGCGTTGCTCGATCCGCTGCGCTTCTAAAAATTTTAAATTCGTGTTCAGTTCTTGAATACGACTCAGCAGTTCCGCCTGAATCGACTGGATGGCGCGCTTAATGCTGTCATCGCCCGTAGCATAATGAGATCCTGGATAAATTCCGATCTGATCGACTTCTTCTAGTACCCGCGCGGTCAGGGGATCAATCCAGGATATTTTTTCAACGAAATCACCAAAGAATTCAAAGCGTAAAGCCCGCTCTTCTTCGTACGGTGGAAAAACTTCAACGACATCTCCGCGCACGCGAATTGTGCCCCGCGAAAAATCGACATTATTTCGGTTGTATTGAATGCGGATCAGCTCTTTTAGAAAATCATCGCGCTTTAACTTCGCGCCATTAATGACTTGAATCATCATTCCTTCATAAGCCTCAGGCGAACCTAAACCATAAATACAAGAAACCGACGAAACAATGATAACATCGCGGCGATCAAATAAAGACCTGGTCGCCGAGTGGCGCATGCGATCGATTTGTTCATTAATAGCCGAATCTTTTTCAATAAAGGTATCTGATGACGGAATATACGCTTCAGGTTGGTAATAGTCATAATACGAAACAAAATATTCGACAGCGTTTTTAGGGAAAAGTTCCTTAAATTCAGAGTACAATTGGGCGGCTAAAGTTTTATTTGGTGCTAAAACGATAGCCGGGACATTCATTTGTTCAATGACATGAGCCATGGAAAATGTTTTTCCACTTCCAGTGACCCCTAAAAGTGTTTGATGCTTTAATCCTTTTTGAAAATTCTCGACCATCATACGAATAGCAGCCGGTTGATCACCGGCTGGCTTATATTCTGAAACAAGTTGAAAGTTTTTTTTAAATGATTTCGCGCTCAATAAATTAACCTCGGATATTTACTCATTTACTTCATCACTTCCCAGAAGCTTCCGGTTGATAAATCACTAACTGCAATTTTCATGTCTGTTAATTTTGTTCTGAG
>JAYTHR010000074.1:0-1886 GCA_043732425.1 Bdellovibrionales bacterium | reverse complement strand
GATTTTATCCTATCGGAGAAAATCATAAACTATTAGATGGTATTATATAGAATTATATTTCATTGTATTGTATAATTGATAAATGGATTTAAACGAAGTTGCCATTTTTATTAAAGTGATTCAAACCCGCAGCTTCAGCCAAGCTGCAAAACAACTGGGTATGCCCAACTCGACAGTCAGCAGTAAAATCTCAACGTTAGAAAAAAGACTAGGAATTACTTTAATTCAGCGAACCACGCGCCGGCTGAATATAACCGCGGCCGGTGAGGCTTACTACAAAAGGTGCGTGAAGGGGATTCAAGAAATCGAGCTGGCAGAAAGTGAGTTGGCTTCAACTCAAAGTGAGCCCCAAGGATTAATTCGTGTTACGGCGCCCGTTGAACTAGGGAATACATTATTACCTGAAATTGTTTCTCGCTATATTAAGCAGTATTCCAGGGTCAGCGTAGAATTAATCTTAACGGATCGAACGACAGACCTTCTCACTGAGAATATCGATTTAGCCATTCGTGCCGGAAATATGAAAGATTCTACTTTGATCGTAAAAAAGTTGGGAGCCGTTAGCTTTGCGGCTTTTGCAGCGCCAAAATATTTAAAAATAAATGGAAATCCATCACATCCAAAAGAATTAAAAAATCATCAGTGCTTGCACTTTACTCCGCAAGGAATATCCGACTGGAAGTTAGTCAGTCGCCAGGGATTGCAGGTGGTCTCTGCGCCTGGCCGAGTTTTTATTAATGATCTTAATATCGTGAAAGGATTTGCAATAGCGGGGCAGGGGATTGCATTACTACCGACTTTTAGCTGCTACCCTGATATTCTGGCAGGAAAATTAGTGCGTATTTTGCCTGAGTGGAGAACTCAAGCCAGTCCCGTTCACTTTGCCTATCCAGCACAGAAATTCGTAGCTTCAAAGCTAAGTGCTTTTATGCTACTTGCTGGCGACCAAATAAAAAATCGGCTAGCCGAATATGATCAGATTTAAATTGATTTTTTCTGATGTTTTTTAAAACTGTCTTCAAAAAATTCTAGAACTTGATCCTCATGAAAAAGCCAAGTGCTAATAATCGCCCAAAAATGATTATTCGGTAGCAGAAGAATTTCCTTCGGCTGATAAAAATCACGTAATTTAATTTGGTATTCTGTAGGAACGGTCAAATCGTTTTCAGCGATAACCATACCGATATCTTTATTCTTGTACAAAGAACCTTGTGCTAAGGGTTCAAGTTTAAAAACGTGGTCGATGGCTTGGATAATTTCTTGATCCGTCTTGAAGCCATATTTCATTTTTCGCTCCGCTTTCAATTCAATCATGGCCTCTTGGTCAGAACCGACAATAACTTCAGCGATGTTAGCTCCGCCAACAATCAGGTACACGGCATCCAGCTGCGGGATGGTATTCGCTGAAATTGCCGCATGCAGAGCTCCCACGCTAGTTCCTAACATTCCTATAAACGGAGTTTTTGTTTCTGCCAGAACTAGTGAAATGGCTTTTTGTGCTTTCGTGTAGAACCGCTGATGAAGTTCTAAATCGATAACGCGCTCTTCTTTGTTGGTCCAGTCATTCAGAACCGCGACCTGATACCCTGCTTTGCAGAAATTTTTTCCGTAACTAATATCAATGGTATTTGTTCCGCCGGTTGGGGGAATGATTAAAAGCGTTTTTTCAGTTGTAAGAAGCGGTCTGAAAGAAGTGATTTCCACGGAAAAATCACGGCTACCTAGTTTTACAATTTGTGGGCTACAGCCAGATTCTTTTTTAAAAGTGGTACAGCCGACCAATAATATGAATGGCAATAGAATCAAGATTTGATAATTTATTTTATTTCGCATGGTAAAATTAAAGCTGAATTTAAATAAATAAGCTACGCAAAACAGAGTCGTAA
>JAYTHR010000073.1:0-6566 GCA_043732425.1 Bdellovibrionales bacterium | reverse complement strand
ATGGAAATTGTAATTCCCCGCTTGTTATAAATTGAAAGGCCGGCTGAACACAGTTCTTGTCCTGAAAAAATGATTCTGTCGTTTGAGAGGAAAATTCAGATAAGACTTGTTGCTTACTGACGCCAAGCTGACAGCCAGTGCGCCAGACTCCAGAAAGGGCGTTTGCATCGGCTTGAACCGCGAGAGTTTGGAGTACGGTTAGCATCGTTAAAATCAATAATTGTTTTAGATTCATCCAGCGAAAATAAGCTAATGCAGTTTAAAAACCAATAGGATTTCAAGCAAAATTAGATAGATAGGAAGCTCGAGTTATTTAAGTTTAAATCACTTTTTAATCATCACGGGCTTTATATTGCAATGCATTGCCGAGGCCGATTGTTAAAATCTCTATACATTCCAATATGTTAATAGATTTAATATCTTGTAAGATTTTAGATTGCAAATTTTACAAGAATACATTTAGATAAGGCGGTTCCAATTTGGAACTCAAGTTTTTGGCAAGGATGCCGATACGGGTAGCCGAAGTAAGCGACCCGCAATGAAAAAGCTCAGCTGAGCAATAACGGAGGGTATATGGCAAAAAACACCGGTTCCAAACTAACTGATAAGGTTATTAAAGACTGCCGCGAAAAACTTTTGAAATCTAAAATGGAATTATTAAATCGCGTGAAAGAAGCTCGTGAAAAATTAGACCTGGGTGAAAAGGGCGGCGACGAAGCCGATCAAACGATGCGCCTTTTAGCAGAACAAGAAATGCTAAATCTGAATGACCGCCTACGATCTCAATTATACGAAATCGAAAGCGCACTAGGAAGAATTGAAAACGGCTCATTCGGCCTGTGCGAAGAAACGGAAGAGCACATCGAAGTGGAAAGACTCCGCGCGATCCCATGGACCCGCCTCAGCATCGAAGGCGCCGAACTCCGCGAATCCGTCAACAAACGCTACGCCCGCTAAAAAAGGTACCTGCTCACTTTTCTGGATGCTCTGCGAAAAGTGAGTTAATCAAAAGACTTTTAAATTAAAGCCCTCAAGAGATTCTGAATCAACTTCAGACAAACTTTCGAGGGTTTTCGCTTTTTTAAGACCTACCTGAATCTGAATCTCGGAAGCCAATTGAAACTGGCTGTTGGTGTTCCCACGAATTAGCTGATCAAAATTTTCAATCGCAGAAAACGCATCAACGGCATACGCCAATAACAGAGTTAAAAAAATCCATCTTAAACTCATAAAGCCTCCTTGGCCTTGCTGTCTATTAGACAAATACACCAGCAAGCTAGGTTAAAGCCCCGGGTTTACGACGCTGCACATCCAGGAAAGTGAGCAGGTACCCTATTTTACCCTATTTGTTGGTTACGATGCTCCAGTTGCAGAGTTTGTAGAGCATGCGGGCGCCGACGTTGCCGTCCCATTCTGAATCTTGGGCTTCGCCGGTCGAGACTTCGTTCAGGTCGAAGCCTACGATTTGGCGGCCGCTTTGAGCTAGTAAGTTGAAAAGGAAGAAAACTTCGTCCGTCGATAAACCACCGATGACTGGGGTTCCGGTGGACGGGCAATAGCGAGGATCTAGGCCGTCGATGTCGAAGGAAATGTACACCTTTTTTGGAAGCTCCTGAATGATATCTGAAGCCACAGAGGCCCATGACTCGCCTTTCATGAGACGCTGTTTGAGGCCGACATCGAAGAACGTTTTTATATCTGGGTGCGTGGTGACGAAGTTATATTCTTCTTCGCAGAAGTCTCGAATTCCAACTTGTACTAATTTTTTTGGAGCTAGCGGTAAATGCATCACATTGTTCATAATGGACGCGTGAGATTGTTCGAAGCCCTGATAACTTTTTCGCGTATCCGAATGCGCATCGAGATGTAAAATTCCAACCTCACTGCGCCCATTCACCGCGTGCTTTTCACAAATCGCTTTAATAGCGCCCAACGGAGTGGAATGATCGCCTCCGACTAAGCCAAAAAGCTTTCCCGCAGCTAAAATATTTTTAGTTTCTTCGTAAACCCACGAAGTTAAGCGTGCCGAAGCCGCATTGACCTCAGCAACTAATTTATTTATTTGCGCAAAATCTTCAGACTGCTCGGTGCGAAGAGAAATTACTTTTTGAGCGAGCTCTTTGTATTTTAGATTTTCTTTCATCCAGTCTGCGGAAATTTCTTTCATGAAATAACCAGCTTCGTAGGTATTTTTAGTTTCAAAATCGAAAAGATCGATTTGCGAAGAGGCTTCACGGATAATACGGGGGCCGTTGGAAGCTCCGCGACCGTAAGAGGTCGTAACTTCCCAAGGAACCGGTAACAGCACCAGCTTACTTTCAGCCTCAGTCAGGGGAATGCCAAAAATTCCAAATTCAGATGAGATCGTGGTCGTGGGGTCAAACTTTTTAGTTTCCATATGAAATTCCTTAATTTTTCGCAAACAAAGTGAACTTTCTGAATTAAGCGTAAATTCAAAAAAAGAAAATGAAATCCTTTACTTTGCCTATTGCGCCATGAATCAGATATTGAATAAACAGCGAATGTCGATCATGTTTTCTTGTACTTAATATTAACACTTCTTCAAGGGGTTGTCCTATGTTTTTGAAAAGTATTATTTCCGCGCTTGTAGCATCAGTTTTAACAAGCACATTAGTTTTTGCAGCCGCACCTGCTGCTCAGCCTAATGCGAATGCTCCCAAAGGCGGAGTCATGAACTACAATTTCGATGCGGAGCCTGAAGGTCTGCACCCGATTATGTCTGGAGATTTGTATTCTACTTATTTCAAAGAATATGTTTTTGACCAAATGTGTTCAAACAGCGACCAGACTTGGGACCTCACACCTCGTCTAGCCGAGAAGTGGGAGCAGTCAAAAGACGGCTTAACTTTCACTTTTTTCCTGCGTAAAGATGCTTATTTCCACAACGGCGAGAACGTCACTGCGGAAGATGTGAAATTTTCTTTCGAAGCTATTCGCGAACCGAAGCACCAAGCTTTAAATATTATCCCGTACTACGAAAAAATCTCTAAAGCAGAAGTTCTTGATAAATACACAATTAAATTCACAGCCAGCGAAACTTATTTTCAAAATTTATCAACGCTTTGTTCGACTTGGATTTTGCCAAAATCAGTCTACGGAAATATTGATAAATCTGTAAAAATGCAGAAAGAAGCTGTGGGTTCAGGCCCGTACAAGCTAGTCAAGTATGACAAAGGCCAATCGATCACGGTTAAAAAATTCGACAAATGGTACGGAGATAAAACTCCGGAATGGAAAGGTTACTATAATTTTGATCAAGTGAATTTTCGCTTCACAAAGGAAGATAATATTTTGATCGAGCGTCTTAAAAAAGGTGATTTAGATTTCGCACGACTAGGTGTTGAATCTTACAAAAAGGCAGAAGGCGAGCCTTTCGGTAAAAAAGTATTTAAAAATAAAGTAGAGAACAGTCAGCCTAAGGCTTACGGGTTTATCGGCTTTAACTTTAAAAAAGAAATCTTTAAAGATAAAAACGTTCGTTTAGCCTTCGCCCACTTAGTTAATCGCGAGCTAATGAACACGAAATTTTTTAACGGTTGGAATTACTTAGCGACAAGCCCTGTATATGTGAAAAGCGAACAAGCGCCGCCGAATAAGCCGATTGAATTTAGTCCTAAGAAAGCTCAAGAGCTTTTGAAAAAAGCGGGTTGGGCCGATACCGATAAAAATGGAATCCTAGATAAAGTCATCAACGGGCAAAAAACAGACTTTAAAGTTTCGTTAATTTACGCCAATAAAGATTCTGAGAAATATTGGACGATCGTCAAAGAAGACGCAAAAAAAGCCGGAATTGATTTAGAGCTTAAGTTTTTAGAGTGGAATAGCTTCATCAAAGCGATCGATGACAAGAATTTTGATATGATGTCCATGGGCTGGGGCGGCGGAGACGTTGAAGACGATCCAAAGCAAATTTGGCATTCAACATCAGCGGGTAAGGGCGGATCGAATTATATCAGCTATGCGAACCCGGAAGTTGACAAGCTGATCGACCAGGCACGTACCGAGTTAGACAAACAAAAAAGAAAAACTATGTTTAAGAAGGTTTATGGTTTGATCGCGGACGACGTACCTTATGTATTCATGTTTAATAAAAAGTATGAATTTTATGCCAACTCAGCAAAAATGAAGAAGCCAACAGATACGTTTAAATACGATTTTGGACACCGCTCTTGGTGGGCTGCTGAAAAATAAAGTTATACAAAATTAACGATCGCGACTAGACTCATTCGAAATGTTAATCTATTTACTTCGTCGTATTCTTATAGCGGTCCCCACATTTTTGGGGATCACTTTAGTCACCTTCCTTATTATCAATATGGCTCCGGGTGGGCCTATTGAACAAAAACTACAAAAAATTCGTATGGGTGGCGGCGAAGGTGGCCGAGGCACAGGCATTTCACAAGAGCTTCTAGATAATTTAGCAAAACAGTATGGCTTTGATAAACCGGTACCCGTTCGGTACTGGATTTGGTTGAAAAATATTTCCCGCTTAGATTTTGGCGAAAGCTTTACGTATCAAGAGCCCGTCATTGACGTCATCACATCGAAATTTCCGGTCAGTTTACAATTTGGAATAGCCTCGCTGATATTAACTTATCTGATCTGCATTCCTTTAGGGGTAAAAAAAGCAATCAATGCCGGCGGAGTTTTCGATCAGGTCTCGGGCATTTTTCTGTACATCATGGTTTCGATACCCCAACTGGTACTCGGAATTTTTCTAATTGTTTGGTTCGCAGGCGGAACATATTTCGATTGGTTTCCCATTGGGGGAATTAAATCTGATGACTATGATTCGATGGGAGTGATGGCCCAAATTCTAGATCGGACTTACCACTTTATATTACCTCTAATATGCTACGTGATGGGTGGATTTACTGAACTGAGTATGCTCGTTAGAAATTCGATGTTAGATGTGGTTAAGTCTGATTATATCCGCACGGCGCGTGCAAAGGGTTTAACGGACAAGCTAATTTATTTTAAACATGCTTTAAGAAATGCGATGATCCCCGTGGCGACTGGCCTAGGCGGATTTCTACGCGTGTTTCTAGCCGGTTCACTGATTGTTGAAACTATTTTTAACTTAGATGGAATTGGTCTGTTAGGTTATCAAAGTATTTTATCTCGAGATTATAACGTGATCATGGGTTTAACTTTTGTTTCGGCGCTATTATTACTGGTCGGAAATATTTTAAGTGATTTTATTTATGTATTAGTGGATCCGCGAATCGATTTTAAATAATTCGCTGTCAGTTTTTTATAAGCTTTATCGAAAGTACTGGAGATATGTGAATTTGATCGAAGGCCGAATAAATAATGACTTAACCTTAAAGCGTTACCGTCGCTTCAAACGCAATAAAATTGCGGTCGCTTCTGTTTGGGTTTTAAGTCTTTTATTTTTCTTAAGTTTTACGGCAGAGTTTTGGTCGAACAGCAAACCGCATTTAATGAAGTATAAGGGGCATATCTATGCGCCGCTAATTTTTGATTATCATCCGACAGAATTCGCACGCGAAGATATTTACGTGATGGATTACCGCGCCTTGGAATTTGAAGAAGGCGATTGGGCTGTGTGGCCATTGGTTCAGTGGGATCCATTTGAAAGTAATAAAATTGTGGAAAGTTACCCGTCGGCGCCAACGCGGTACAATTTGATGGGTACGGATGATCGCGGCCGTGATGTTCTGACGCGCTTACTTTACGGACTTCGCTACACCTTAATTTTTTCTATCGGAGCATGGCTGGCCAGTTACTTTTTAGGAGTCGTGATTGGTTCCTTGATGGGCTACTTCGGTGGCTGGGTGGATCTGACAGGTATGAGAATGGTTGAAATCATTCAGACGATGCCGGTCACGTTAATTTTAATTACGATCATTTCGATTTTTACGCCCAATTTGTTGGTTTTGATTATATTCATTTCATTATTCGACTGGACAAAAATTGCGACGTACATGCGGGCTCAGTTTTTACAATTGCGCCAACGCGAATTTGTTGAAGCGGCTCGGGCCTTGGGTTCATCTAATGCCCGAATCGTTTTTAAACATATTTTGCCGAACGGACTGACTCCGATCGTTACTTTTTCTCCGTTTGATATTGCGGCCAATATTTCTTACTTAGCCATTCTTGATTACTTAGGTTTAGGTCTTCGCGCACCGACTCCGAGTTGGGGTGAGCTTTTACAGCAAGCGCAAAAATATTTCTCAACGGCCGAGTGGCTGGTCTGGTGGCCTTCGATCGCCTTAGTTGTGACACTGACATTGTTGATTAATATTGGTCTGGCTGTTCGCGACGCGTTTGACTCAAAATCTTCGGTCGGATAAAAATTTATTTTTATGCAAATGATCGTTTCAATATCTTTACCATTTCGTTTATTTCGAAGCTGCAGTTCATGCAAGTCGTAGTTACCGTTGCGGGACAAGGGCAAAGATTCGTTGATTCAGGATCTTCAGTTCCTAAACCTTTGACTCCTTTGAACAACAAGCCGGCGATTCAATATCTGATCGAAAGCTTTACTACCGAATGGAAGCTTTTTTTCGTACTGGGTGAAC
>JAYTHR010000072.1:0-1896 GCA_043732425.1 Bdellovibrionales bacterium | reverse complement strand
GCCTCGGCCATTGGCTGCTCGGAAGATGATTCTGCGGAACCTGCCATCGCTACTTCTTCAGCCTCAACAATCGGAGTTTCAAATTTCTTCAGCCAATTGATATCGCGTTTCGGAACGTCTTCACCCACCGCCAAAGCTTCACGAATATTTTGTGCTTTTTCTTCATCTCGTTTAAGTCTTTGACGTATCTTTTCTTGTTCAAAAAATTCCGACGACGTTGAAATAGCAGTAAGCTGCTCTTCAATTTGTCCAAGCTCTTCTTCACCTTCGGAATAACTCGTTGATTTCGCTTGCTCGGCCAATGAATCGGTTACCATGGAAAGGGTTTGCAGCTCTTCGGGTTCATCACCGATTCCGTCCGGAAGTAATTCGTCAATTTGCGATAAGGTCGGTAGTTCTTTTAAATTCCGAAGTCCAAAGATTTCTAAAAAGCGCCTGGTTGTCCCGTACTGCATCGGTTTTCCGGGTAAGGTTTCGGCCTTTCCTTCAAAACTAACTAGGCCTTTTTCCATCAAAGCACGTAATAAGTGACCTGATTCCACACCACGAATTTGGTCCACTTCGATTTTTACAACGGGCTGCTTATAAGCCACGATCGATAATGTTTCTAAAGCAGGACCCGATAACTTAAAAGCCCGCGTTTTGATCGTGCGCTTTAAAAAATTCATATTATCAACTTTAGTGCGCAGTTGATACCCACTGGTGATTTCTTCTAAAACAATTCCGCGGTTCCCGCTGGCGTATTCGACCGCCAAGGATTCAAGAATGCGTCTTATTTTATCTTTTTTAATATTAGTCCCTTTAAATACCAACTGAATAGAAGCGAAACTGACAGGTCTATCTGAGGCAAATAAAATACTTTCAATGATACTTTGCGCCTGCGTCTCTTCAATAAATTCGACGTCTTCAATATCGGCCGTTTCGAAGTGCGCAAGTTCTGAGTCTTCTAATTCTGCAGAATCAATTTCAGAGGTTTCTTCCGTAAAACTAATTTCCTCAGAGATAACAGAAGCTTCCGGTAAAAAACTTTCGGATTCTGGTTCTTCGGTTAAAAAAATGGAAGCTTCGGTTTCGATATCCAAAAGCGCATTTCGCACATTCATCGAGCTAACATCTGCAGCTTCTTCTTTATTTTTTTTTCGCGCCATGGTTACACCTGCTCTTCATGAGTGGAATCGAGTTCGGTTTCAGCTAATAAAATGTCTTCATCCGTTGCCGCTTCAAACTCATTTTCACTAGAATTTGAATCCGAGAAACTCATCTGTTTGATGTCAGCATTTTCTAAAGCATCACCTTCATTGTCTAAAATTTCTAATTCTTCTTCCGAAAGTTTTGCGGCCTTCGCGAACAGAGCATCTGCTACTTGATCGCCGTTGATGGAGCCGTATTCTTCAACACGAGACACCACATCGCCCTCAATCGGCTTCAGGGTTTGAATGTGAATATCGCCATAAATATCTGTTTGATAAAGACCCACGTAACCTAATTTTCCAAGCTCTAACAAAGATAAGAAAGTAATCAGGGCTTGGCGGCTGCGATCGATGCGTTCGACTAGATCTTGAGATAAAAGATCAAACATACGGGTTGTTGTCCCCGGTTTTAAAAGCTGGCCCATTTCTAAAATACGGCTGGCTATGGATTGCAGCTTGATGTTAACCTTATGAACTTTTTTAAGAAGAGTTTTTACAACTTTTCGATACGACGAGATCAGCGAAAAAAGCGCATTATCTTCAAGTTCTATCTCATCGTTCGCCACTTCTAATTTTTCACGAAATCCTCGAGCCCAAACATCACGGTTTAGTAGTGGACGATCGTAAAGTGCTTTGGAAGCTTCTTTATATTTTTCATATTCTAATAGTTTTTGAACGAGTTCTTTTCGCGGATCTAGATTCTCCA
>JAYTHR010000071.1:0-1896 GCA_043732425.1 Bdellovibrionales bacterium | reverse complement strand
AATGGCAATGCGAGTTGTCGGCCAAGAAACTTTGAAAAGTGTTTTTAAAAGCGAATTTCTTGAAGTCCAATCGACGGCATTTTCTTCCCAAGGAATATGCTCGGGGTCTAAATGAATAGGAAGTTCCAAACTGTCTACCGGTTGAATGATCCTTTGGCGGCCAATTTGAATTAAGCGCTGGGCTTTAGAAAAAAGAATGTCAGGAAAAGGCATTGCAGAAGTATCGCAGAAGTATTGAAGTATTACAGCAGAATCAATGAACTACAAATTATGGTCGGCAGAGCCTTTTTCTGAGAGCTTCACGGCTAAATTCAATTGTCTTCCTTGGCTTTTAATTGTGGATTGCGGGAACTGCACGACGCGGCTTTGCAGCTTTGCAAAGATAGGTTCTTTAATTGCTAAATGGTTATCTTGAAGAACACACTGGCGGGCTAATTTTGCCGTTAAATTAATAACGATCGGCGCCTTAATATTGGCCGTCATTTGCGTTGGATCATGGGGAATCGTTATAATATTAAAATAAGATGGCTTATCTGAAGTCGACATTTTTAGGGACTCTAAATCAGTACGGTTTAGAGCTACGTTGTACATATGCCCAAATATTTCCGGTTCTAGAACAGGAAATGCCACAGTCGGCAGTTCGCAGCTTTGTAACCAAGCGAAAATATCATCGTTAGGGTCATCCAACAAAACGAACTGGCGCAGGTCTTTAAACCCAAGTAGGCCTTCTGGAAATGTTAAAACGTCTTCGATTTTGAACTCAACGAGACCAAATCGAGATGTTTTTATAACCACAAAACCTCCTGCTAATAAATAAGACAAAACCGTGCTGACGTGCGGTTAATAAAATTCTGGACCTAAATCGAGGTCTCTTCAATATTTTTTTAAATGACGCGCCAATGAAGAAGATAGCGAACGGAATGAGCCTGCTTTTATTCAGGCTTTAACATTTTTGAAATATCTTTGATCTTATCGGAACTGACTTGAACGGACTGTTCATTCTGATCTTGAATCGCTAAATAAACTTCTTCTCGATGAATTTTCGTATCCTTTGGAGCTTCAATTCCTAGACGGACTTGCTTCCCTTTGATCTGGACAACACGAATTTTAATATTGTCATCGATCGTAATCGATTCGCCTAACTTCCTTGTAAGAACTAGCATGACGAAAACTCCTTTTCATCCGTGCGTTTATAAATGCACATGCTGCCGATCAGTTGATTGCAGCGAATCCTAGTTATTTGTTCTACTTAAGAAAGTCAAGAAGGCTCAAGTGCATTAATCGACCCGAAGTTTCTAAAGTGGCTTTTAATGTCGAGTCTGATTTGTTCAAATCTGTCATAACCTGAAATAAATCGGCATCTTCTAACTGAGAATTAGTCACTTTATTCTCCATAATAGTCTTCTGAATGCCGTCAGAGTTAGCATTCAGCTGATTCACGCGCCCACCCACTTCAGCGCGCGCTAAATTCACTTGGTTTAGTGCCTGATCTAACGGCTCGAGAGAATCTTGAATTGCAAACTTATCATTTGTTCGTAAAGCAACCTCAAGACCTTGAATTAAATTGAATAGATTAACGCCACTGCCGCCCGTGACGGGATCCGTAGAGCCCAAACCATGAATGCGACCGATGCTTGCAGGGCCTCGAGTTTCGATGTGGCTGTCGTTCATCTCATCGTTTTTAAAATTTCGTTCCGCTTCGTTTACTTTGTAATCTTGTAACTCAGGAACATTCTGCGGAGTTTCACCCATCGGCTTAATTGTTCCATCCGCCGTAATTCCTCGACCCAGAAATACTTTATCTCCGGATAAATTCATCGCGACGAAACTTCCTTTATTTGTGGGAATTTTTATTTCACCGTCGTCTCCGTTATATTCACCTTCACGAGTAAACGG
>JAYTHR010000070.1:0-1900 GCA_043732425.1 Bdellovibrionales bacterium | reverse complement strand
CCATCAGGGTTACGAATTGTCCCTTTCAGGTTCATTTCAGAAAAATTCACTTCTTGAACTTTTCGAACTTCAGTTTTTTTGGCGTGAGCAGGTAAGGTCAGGGTCCATACCAGAGCGAATACTGCTAACGTCGTCGTTGTCAAACGTGATTCCATGAATCATCCTTATTCTTTTGCAGTCCATTTTAATTCCCACCAACGTACGACGTTATTTGACTGTTTTTATTAGTTTTTAAAAATTCAATTTTCTTTTTTAGCCAGTCCTTTTGTTCTGGGTTCGCGGAATTCGTCAGTGCTTTTTGGTAACTCGTTACGGCACTGTCTTTGTTCGTTGAAAATACTTCTAAAACGCGGCCTTGCTCAATCAACATATCGACAGAATTGGGTTTCGAGTTAAGAAGTTTTGAAGATAGTTTCAAAGCCTCTTCAGTTTCACCTTTTTGGGCTGTCGCTTCCACGTAAAGTTCGCCTAGACTATAATTATAAAGCTCATCGACGGATAATCGAGAAAATTCTTCGGTCGCCGTGATATAATCTCGATCCGAGAAGGACTTCAAGGCGCTCATAACCACTAATTCCGGAGACGATTTTCGCATGTCCAAAACTTTTTCGAAATAAGGTAAAGCACTGTTGATTCCTTCGACAGAATAAAGAACTTTACCTTTCTGATAATTGATAATCGAATTTTCTGGATCTAAGGCAAACGCCTTTTCGATCAGCCACAAAGACTTTTCTGAGTCACCTTGCTTGTCAGCGATTAGGCTTAAGTAATACAAACCAGTCGACCGAGTTTCTTTGTTGCCCGATAATTTAAACGCCAGTGTTTCGGCTTCGTTCCATTTTTTCAGCTGAATACAGCCACCTAAGCTCGCAGCCGTAGGGGCGGCTAAGTCGCATTTTTTCTCTGAAGCGGGTAGACGACTATATCCCGTAGCTAAAATTTGAAAGCTTGAAGGAATAAAGGACGTTAACTTTTGCGCGCTTGGAAACTGAATGCGAGGCTCAACCGTTTTTTCGCTGCTGAATTCAGCCCAGTTGATCGTACTTGAATCTGCCGCAGATAATTTAGAAATCTTACGCAGCTGACTTAAGTTTTCGGCTTTTTTAGCCAGGAATGGCTGAGTTAATTTAATAAGCTCATCGCGAAGATTTTTTTGATCAGCGGGACTTAAAGTATCAGGAATCGGCATATTCACAATCGCTTCGACGTAATGTCCATACAAGCGATCAATTCCCTGTAAGGCTTGAGCTTGGATGCGATCATTTTTCGACATTTTAATTGTTGTGGAATAAGCCGTGTAAGCTTTATCTAACTTTTCAGTTTTCATCGATAAAACTACGGCAAATTTATTCTCGCGGGCTTTAACACTTTGGCTGACGAATTCCTTTTCAAGAACTTCGGCCTGAATCATACGGGCTTCAGCGCGAATATCGGCGTCAACGGGGCGCGAATTGATTTTCAGTGAAAGATTAAAAGCTTCACTTATTTTTTTCTGTTCTAATAACTTTTTCGCTTTTGAAATCAATAACTGAGTTGCAAAGGGTTCGATATTTTCTTTTAAAATTTGATTTTCAAGGGATTCAAGTTCCGCAGAATTTTTTCCATCCTTGTAGGATTTGACCATTTTAGAAAGAAGTTCGGCTTTTTTGCTACGATCGACTTGGTCGAATAGCCCCTTGTAACAGCCGCGCGCTTCAGCTTGCTGGTTATTGATTCGTAGTAAATCACACGATGTTTCCAAATGCTTTAAACCATTTTTTGGATCGATATGAGCTAATTCACGAAGTGCTAGAATTCCTTTTTTAATCTGACCGGCATCGATGAAAGCCTTTGTGGCTTCTTTGATGGAATCTGACTTTTTAGAATCGGAAGGGTATTTTTTGACATAATCTAAGCTTAA
>JAYTHR010000069.1:0-1901 GCA_043732425.1 Bdellovibrionales bacterium | reverse complement strand
CCTTGCAGAGAGATCGCAAAATACCCAGAAAAAGTATACGACTATACGGCGAAAGGTAATCTTGTCGCAGTTATTACGAACGGTACAGCCGTTTTAGGTTTAGGTAACATTGGGCCTCTCGCAGGTAAGCCCGTCATGGAAGGAAAAGCTGTGCTTTTCAAACAATTCGCCGACATCGACGTTTTCGATTTGGAATTGAGTGCTAGATCTACAGAAGAGTTTATAAATTCGGTTCGTTAAAAATATTTGTGGGCCAGCTCCGGTACTTCAAGCTTTCCAAGTTTATGATATAACATGATTTTAAGAACTTCTGCGGTCTTAAATCCGTAGGATTTTCTGATAACCACTTTTGCTTTGTTGTTTTGGCCTTCGACAGCACCTAAAGATAGTTGTCCTTTTGCTTCAAAAAAATTCAATAACAGTGTTTTGTGTTTTCGGATTGTCTTTGCAACTTTCTTCATCGGCTCCAGTTTTGATCGCATTACTTGTGTACACCACTGATCTAAAAATTTGCCGGCCCATGTTGCTGATGTGTAGTCCCAAAAATTTTGAAAATCCTCTTTTAAAAGATAGGCCCTGATTGTTTTTAAATTACAAGCCAACAGCTCTTTCAGTTTCACTTTTTGGTTGTCTGTCAGATTTTCGGGATTTTTTAAAAAACACCACCGGCTGTGTTTTAAAATAACATCCTTACCTTTCGTTTTAAGAGCCCGTGTTTCTTGTGCCCGAACATCGTCGATGGCTTTGCCAAGTTTTTGGGCTACGTGGAACCTATCCAAAATATTTAATGCATTGATTGCTTTTTCTGCAATCACTTTTAAATACGGCTTCCACATGTCGCTACAGATAAATTTTAATTGCTGGCTGCGTTCGTCACCGAACCAATCGAAAAATTTTCTAATCGTTGCTTCCTTACGCTCTTCGCCGCACCAGATAAGTCTTTTACAGTGATTGTCGATCTGATAAACCATCGTCAAAAATGATTTCTTGGCCCAGTAAATTTCATCAACACCAAGCGAAGTAATGTTTTTTAAATCAATTCTTTCGCGACCCCAAGCCACCGCCATAGCAACGCCGCTAAAAACATGGTGCCATGAAGTTTTGAACTGACGAGCCACTTCTTGAACACTGAGCAGCTTTGCCCATTCACTTAAAAACCAGGCATAGCCGATTGTTAGCGGACTTTTTCCAGACGACCACGGGACCTTTTCGGAAACAATACCGCACGTTTTGCACGAGACTCTTCGCATGCAATACATTAAAATTACCGCTAAGCCCCACATCGGAACATGGATAAACTCCCGCATTGGCAGCTTGTCATAGCCAGAGCAGCGCTCGCCGCAGCCAGAACACCTACCCAGGGTGCGTTTACGAGGCTCAATGGTAACTTCAACGCGTCCATTCTTTAGCCGCACATCGCGATAAATAAAATCATCGTGCTTTTCTTTAAAATTTAAAATAGTTTTCAATGTAAGTTGCATCTTGAAGCCCGTCTCTTTGCTGAGGATTTCTAATCAAAAAAATCATCAACGAAATAACTTCAAGGTGCATCTGCTTTTTTGAAATTATGGCCACGATGGCCATAATTCAGCGTTCTCATGGACGGATGTAAGGCGCCAATTACTGCTGGTTTTGATATAAATTTTTAAGAAACTACCCACGAATTATTCAAACGAACCAAAAAACTAGACGACCTTCAAAAGCAAATTACAGAAAATAGATCTGAAAATCCGCTTGATACAATGAAGTCGATGAATGTATCGGAAGACGTCATTCAACAAGTTCAGATTAAAATCGAAACTGAAGCCAGGAATAAAGTTCATGAAATTACCGGCGGTACAGGTTACGAAACTTACGACGGGCATGCCCCAGGGATAGTTGAAGTTTAAGAGTTGAGAGGT
>JAYTHR010000068.1:0-1904 GCA_043732425.1 Bdellovibrionales bacterium | reverse complement strand
GCCTTAGTGCCGCACGTAGGGCAACGCAGCGGAACTAGAAAAGGCTTCGAATTTTTTGGTCTTTTATCTAAAACCACCGAAACCACTTCAGGAATCACATCACCAGCGCGTTGAATAAAAACAGTGTCTCCGATACGCACATCTTTACGATTTATTTCGTCTTGATTATGAAGTGTCGCATTCGTAATGGTGACGCCACCCACCTTCACCGGAGCCATAATTGCTACAGGGGTCAGTGCACCCGTTCTGCCGACTTGAACTTGAATATCTTCAATGACAGTTTCTGCTTGATCAGGTTTGAATTTCGCAGCCGTGGCCCAGCGAGGTGACCGAGCGACCAAACCAAGATCTTCTTGTTTGACCAATGAGTTCACCTTAACGACAATGCCATCAATATCAAAATCCAAATGCGGTCTTTTAATTTCAATCGCTTCATAATAAGCGACCACATCTTCAATTTTGCTTGTACATAAAACCAAACTTACCGGAAGTGTGGGAATTCCAAAGGCTGTTAATTTTTTTGAAATATCTTGCTGAGACTGAAAACTAATTCCGTCAAACTCCCCCAAAGCGTAAGCAATGAATCGCAAAGGCCGAGTGGCAGCGATTTTGGGATCCAGCTGCCGAACGGTACCCGCCGCGGCATTCCGAGCATTAGCGAATAAGGCCACACCCAGCTCTTCGTTTCTTTTGTTCATGTCTAAAAAATCTTTTTTGTATATTAAAACCTCGCCGCGCACTTCTAAAACTTTTGGTGGAGAATCCGTTTTAAGTTTTAGCGGAATCGATTTGATCGTTTTGATGTTGTGGGTAACATCTTCACCAACCAAGCCATCACCGCGGGTCAGGGCTCGCGCCAGGATTCCGTTTTCGTAAATAAGCTCCATGGAAAGACCATCTAGCTTTAACTCAGAGAAATACTCGATCGTTTCAGTTGATTCTTTTTCGAAGCGCAAAAACTTTTTAACCCGTTCATCAAATTCAATCAAATCTTCGGCAGAGTAGCTGTTCGATAAGGAAAGCATTGGTTTTCGGTGTGGTATTTTTTTAAACTGGTCGATAGCTGGCCCACCGACGCGTTGACTGGGCGAATCGGAAACATCTAAGCCCGCATTTTCAGATTCAAGCTTTAAAAGATCGGCGAAAAGTTGATCGTATTCGTAGTCTGAAATTTGCGGCTGGTCTTTTTCATGATAGAGTTCATTATGGTGGTGAATTATTTTTTTTAGCTCTTGATGGCGTTTTTGAATCGCTTTCGCAGAATTTTGTGGGGCCACATGCGGGGCTAATTTACTAGGCATGACATCAGACTACACAAAACCAGGTTGTACGGCTAGCTGGTTTAGCAACGCAGCTTGAAGAAAAATAGATTTTTGACTAGTGTCATAATTTTTTGCGGCGAAAATTTCACTTAAGGAACAGCATGATTGATCAAAAAACAATCGAACATATTGCAAAACTGGCGCGCTTAAGACTTTCTGGCGAAGAGGCCCAAGGTTATGCCGACCAGCTTTCAAAAGTACTTACCCATTTTCAACAGATTTCGAAAATTAATACAGACCATATTGAACCCCTAGTAACGCCCATCGAAATTAAATTTCACGGACGACCAGATGACATCGTTAAAGAAAATACGGCCGATGAAATCTTGGCCAATGCGCCAGACAAAGCGGGCCATTTATTTAAAGTTCCACCGGTTGTTTAATAAGGATAAGAATGAATTTACTTACTGCAAACTTCACTGAGGTCGCCAGCGCGATCAAATCAAAAAAAATCTCGGCAACCGAGGTCACGAAATTTTTCCTTCAGCGCATTGAAAAGCTAAATCCCCAGCTGAACGCCGTTTTACTGACAAGTTCCACCGCGCTTCACGAGGCCGAAGCGCTTGATCAAAAAATTTCGCG
>JAYTHR010000067.1:0-6610 GCA_043732425.1 Bdellovibrionales bacterium | reverse complement strand
TTTGATCAAATTGCTTTTGAATCATGATAAATCCCGCATTTTTTTGAACTAAGACTTCGGCATTTTTTTGCTGATGATCATCCGCTGCCGGCAGGGGTACGACAATGGGAATAATACCAAAACAGGCCGCCTCAGCAATCGTGCTGGCACCGCCGCGACAAAATTGAATGTCTGCACTCTGGTAGTAAGAAGCCATGTCGTAAATAAATTCGTGCACTTCCACGCAACTTAGCCCTGAGTATTTTTTCTGCATATTTGCATAATCTTGAGTTCCCGTCTGATGAACCACATGAATATGATCGTGCAGCTCGGGACTTGAAATTAAAAAATCCGAAAGCTGAGTATTAAGAAAGACAGATCCCTGACTTCCGCCAAAACAAAGAATGCGCAGTTTGGAAGAAAAAGTTTTTTTATTTTCCGTTTGGGCCAATTCAATTTCTTGTCTTAGTGGCATTCCTGAAATTTTCACGTTTTTCGATTTTAATTCATTTTGCGCTTCCGCAAAAACTAAGTAAGCTTTTTTTACAAAATTTGATAGTAAGCGATTGGCCATCCCCGGGTGCGCGTTGGGTTCCCAGATGGCGCACGGGATTCTGCTCACCGCCGCGGCCAATAAAAATGGTGCCGAGGCATAACCGCCGACCCCCAGTACAAAAACGGGCTGATGCTGACGAATCAGCTTTAAAGACTGAAAAAATCCCGACACAATGGAAAATAAAGTTTTTACTTTTTTTAACGGATGTCCCGAGAAATTCAGCTTTCCACTTTCAATTAAATCTAACGGCAAGTTTTCTTTGGCCATGATTTTTTTTTCAAGACCCAGCTCTGTACCTACATAGCGAATTTGGCACTCAGAATCTAACTTGGCCAGGCTTTTACCAATGGCAATGGCCGGATAAATATGCCCGCCCGTGCCTCCGCCTGCGATCATGATACATTTAATGGGATTCATGCATTTCGATGTTAAGAATAGTTCCAAACAAAAAACTGAGTACGATCAAAGAGCTTCCGCCGTAACTTAGGAACGGCATTGTTAAACCTTTTGTTGGCAACAGACCCATGACGACTCCGCAATTGATAAAAACCGATATCGCAAATGTCAGGATCAGACCCAGCACCAAAGTTTTCTTAAACTGATCATTGGTTTTTAAAGCAACTTGAAAACCTCGAAAAATAACGAATGCATAAAGGGCTAATAGCATGGTCAATCCAATGAAACCCATTTCTTCGCCAAAAACCGCCATGGTAAAATCGGTATGGGCTTCGGGAAGAAAAAATAATTTCCCTTGTCCTTGCCCCAATCCCTGGCCGGTCAATCCACCGGAATGGACTGAAAGCATACTTTGAATAACCTGAAAGCCCTTTTGTGCCGGATCCGACCAAGGATCTAAAAAGGCTTGAATCCGCGCGCGGCGATAATCAGAATGCCAAACGATAAAGTAAAGCGCCGGTAAAGAGGCTAGACCTGAAACAAAAAGCCACTTGAAATTAAGACCAAAAGTAAAAAGCAGTGCAGTTCCGACCAAGGCGATAATCATAAAGCTACCGAAATCAGGCTGCTTCAATAAAACAGCCAGCGGGGTGACGATCAGTAAGAAAATCCAGCCCCACTTAATTTTCCCCAATTGATTCTGATGCCGGCAGACAAGACTAGCGAATAGAAAACTGAAGGCAATTTTTAAAACTTCCGACGGTTCGAAGCGAATGCCAAATGGCAGTTGAATCCAGCGAATGGCGCCGCCCACTCGAACCCCAAGATGCGGAATAAAAGTAGCGCATAATAAAATAAAAGCCGCTGGCCAAACCGCCCAGCCGTATTTTCGATACAAATGAAATGGAATCTGAGTCGTAATAAACAAAACTGCGCCCGCTAGTAAGGTAAATAGAAGCTGGCGCTTAAAAAAGAAAAGACCGTCTCCGTAAGATTCGGTCGCAAAAATGTAACTGGAACTATAAACTTGAACAAGCCCTATTCCGAATAGGGCCACAATCGACAAAAATAAGCTGGAAGAAAGAAATTTGGTCTTCATGACCCTCTGATGTTAATATCATTTAAACTTTTTTACGATCTCTTTAAAATAGTCGCCTCTCTCGGCGTAGCTGTCAAACATATCAAAGCTTGAACAACCCGGAGACATCAAAACGATATCCGCAATCCTAGACTTTTGGTAAGCAATCAAAACAGCTTCCTCGAAGGTACCAATCAAGTAGGTTTCCGAGAAATCACCTAAATCACGATTGATTCTTTCTTTCGCCTCGCCCACTAAAATTAAAGTTTTCACTTTTTTCTTAACGACATTACGCAAAGATTCGTAATTTAAATTCGTATCTTTTCCGCCCGCGATCAAAATGACATTTTCATCAAAACAATCTAGCGCGCGTAAAACGGCGTGAACATTCGTGGCTTTCGAATCGTTGTAAAATAAAACGCCGCCCACTTTGCGAACGTATTCCAAGCGATGCTTTAAACCTAAATAAGTATCAATCGTTTTTTGTACGGCTTCGTGAGTCGCGCCGTATTCACGCGCTAACAATAAAGCGGCCATTACATTCTCAATAGAATGCTTGCCCTTCATTTTAATATTTTTGATCGAAAAAGTTTCGATCTCTGGACCCGTACGAACACGCAGCTCGTCGCCAACATTAACCGCACCACCGATATTCATAATTTGCGGCTCTAAGGCGGGCTTACGGGAAAAATAAAATATTCTTCCGCGCTGCACGGCCGGATCACGAGCTAATTCAACTACCGCATTGTCATCGGCATTCAAGATGGAAGTCGTTGCTTGCGTCGTATTTTTAAAAATGCGACGTTTTGCATTCACGTAGTCTTCCATCGTGCGATAGCGATCTAAATGATTTTCAGCTAAATTCGTAAAAACAATATTCGCCGGAGCAAATTCGTTGCAATGCTCCAGCATGAAGCTAGACATTTCTGCAATAACGACTTTGGCTTTTTTATCTTGTAACAAATAGTTCGTGATTGGGTTTTCATTCGAACCGCCGACCCAAACTTCAACGCCACTTTCTTTAAGCATAGTCTCGGCTATGCGGGCCACTAAAGTTTTACCGTTAGTGCCGGTAACACCGACGATGGGTTCTTTGATAAACTGCGATGAAAATTCATACTCGCCCGTGATTTTAATACCTTGCTGACGGGCGTATTCAAAAATCTTCAAATGCGGAGCTACCCCCGGAGACAAAATCACCAAGTCTTGCGATAAGAATGTTTTCGGAGAATGAGATCCCAATTCGAACTTGATATTGGTGTATCCATCAAGCTGCTCAAGCGTATTCGATAGTTCGGGCTTTGACTTGTGATCCGTGATCGTCACTTGCGCTTCGTGCTTCGTTAGAAACTTGGCTAACGAAACGCCCGTTTTTCCAAGACCCACAATTAATATCTTTTTATCTTTTAACTCAGAGACTTCTTTCCACATACGACGAACCTTTCAAAAAAATGACCTATTTAGAATCTAAAACAAAAGCATTAAAAAATTTTATCTTAATTTTAAAGTTGCCAGGCTTAATGCCGCTAAAAGGATTGAGATAATCCAAAAGCGAACGATGATCTTGGTTTCTGTCATGCCACCCAATTCAAAGTGATGGTGGATCGGAGCCATTTTAAAAATCCGTTTACCCGTTAACTTAAATGAAATAACTTGGGTGATAACAGATAACGCTTCGATCACAAAAATTCCGCCTAAAAAAACCATTAGAATTTCATTTTTTGTAAAAACCGCCATGGAACCTAAAAAGCCACCTAGGCTTAAGCTACCAACATCGCCCATAAAAACTTGAGCCGGATAAGTATTGAACCAAAGAAAACCTAATCCACCAGCCACCATCGCCGCCGCTAACGGAGCTAATTCGCCGGCTCCAGCCACGTGTTGGATTTGTAGGTAAGTCGCAATCGATGAATGCCCGACGATATAAGAAAATAATCCCAAAGTCGTTGCGGCAACGATCACTGGAACAATGGCTAAGCCATCTAATCCGTCTGTCAGGTTGACCGCATTTGCCGTTCCAACAATTACCAGTCCGCCGAAAAGCGCGTAATAATATCCTAGATTAAAGGTGATATGTTTTAAAAATGGCAGAGCCACTATCGTATTCAAATTATAAAAGTGAATCAGAATTAGAAGCGTAGCGATGGCGATGAAAAATTCTCCGCCCAAACGCAGTTTTCCGGATAGACCTTTGGTATTTTTTTTTGATACTTTCAGATAGTCATCTAAATATCCGATGATTCCGAATCCCCAAGTGATGAGTACGGTTCCGATCACCAGCGGATTTGTTAAATCAATCCATAGCATCAGTGGCACCAAAGTACTTAATAAAATCAGCCAGCCTCCCATAGTGGGGGTACCCGCTTTTTTATGATGACTTTGCGGCCCGTCTTCACGAATCGCCTGTTTAAAATTTTTTAATTTTTCAATCAAGTTCGGTCCCCAGATAAGGCACAGAAAAAAGCCGGTGAAAAAAGAAATAAATGTTCGAACAGTTATGTAACGAAAAACGTTAAATGCAGAAAACTGATCAGCCAGAGAATAGAGCCATTGATAAACCATTTCCACAGTTCTAACACAAAGTGTTGATCAAGTTCAAGAAATTTTTTCTAAGTTATTGAAATTACTATTGATTTATCCCAAAACTCGAGTCAAACTCGATCCCTATGAAATCAACAAAAATACGCACAAAAAAAGAGCTAAAAGATTTTTCTCTCGGTGAAGCTTCAACTAATTATCCTACGGATTACTCGCCGGAGTCCTTGGAAGCCTTCGATAATAAAAACCCGCAACAGATGGCATGGACCACATTTGTTTGCACTGAATTTACGTCATTATGTCCGAAGACGTCTCAACCTGATTTTGCCAAAGTATTTATTAATTATATTGCGGCTAAAAAAATGGTCGAAAGCAAATCTTTGAAAGTTTATTTATTTAGTTTTCGAAATCATGGTGATTTTCATGAAGATTGTATTCAAAAAATTTGCGATGATTTATTTGTGTTAATGAAACCAAAATACATAGAAGTTATCGGTGAATTTACCCCGCGCGGAGGCATCGCTATATTTCCGTTCGCCGCAAAAGCGAATTCAGAAAAGAAATTTCAGCAACTTCACGAGCAGCGCTTTATGAATTACGCTCCGGGCAAGTATTCGATGAAATTAGACCGACTTTACTAGTTCAGCTGCAAACCCTTTTATCACAAAGAATATCTTATCAAGAAGTTGCCTAATTTTGGATAAAACCGGCTTCCGATTCAATCGATAAGCCTTCACTTCAAAGACTCATTTAAGCCATCGCCCCGCTTTTGAAGCTGTTTGTAAGTATGAAAAGATCAAAGCAGCTTTCCTTTTTTAAAAATGATTTTCGTACTCAAAAATTTTTTGGTGGTGCATTAATTCAAGGTCGGCGTAAATCCGCCAGACCATTAACGGCTAAGGACTCCATCCACTTTGTACTTCGAAGCACGTGGGCGGTGGGGCCTGATAGCTTCTTAGTTCCGCGCAATCTTCGTCAGATCGATCGAATTATTACCCGCTTTGCCAAGAAGTTCGGGGTGCGTATTTATCAACGAGCTATTAATTCTAATCATCTGCATTTACTTTTACGGATAACCAACCGGCGTTTGTATCGATCATTTATTAAAGCTGTGTCCGGTCAAATCGCAAGCCATGTGATGCGCCAACAAAGCTTTATCGATTTTTCGACGACCCGACTAAGTTCAGTCACGGGCGATGGGTCAAGGTCTTCGACCAGAGACCTTAAGAACGTAGAAGCAAAAGCAGGCTTCTGGGAATTTCGACCGCTCTCAAGACTTGTTAACTGGGGGCGCGATTTTAAAATGTGCGTAAACTATTTGAAGCAGAATGTACTAGAAGCTTTCGGCTTTGTGGCTTATCGGCCGCGAAAAAATCAATATTCTACTTGGATGAATCAAGAGGCGCCTGATTTGAATACAGCATAAGATTCATAGTCTAAGCTTCACAGAAAGAGTCTTGTTGGCGGTGTTAAACTTTTTGACAGGTTAAAATAAATTTCAAACGTAGAAATGCTTTCACACGATCAAAAATTATTCTGATGCAACCTAGAAAACTTTTAACAACTAAGCTTGCTAAACTAACTAAGCTTACTTAGCTTGCTAAACTAACTAAGCTTACTTAGCTTACTAAACTTATGGAGTAATTATGAAAAATATTTTTTTAATCACGATCACCATCTTATCTTCAATCAGCACTTTTGCGTCAGAAAAAGTATTGCTGATCTGCAGTGATAAATTTAATGCTCTAACGGTAACTGCTGATGACCAAAGCGGTTCAATCGAAATGACTCGCGAATTCGGCAATCGTCGTCAATTAATGTATGTGGATAGAGTTGATCAGTCAGAACAAAGTCCAGTCGTAGTCAATAACTTTGAAAATAACAGCCAAACAGCGATGTTAAACACAGCCAAGGCCAGCGTGGACCAATCGAAAATAAACATTACATTTAGTGATAAAAAAAGCACGCAGCTAACTGTAGCTGTTATTAATACAAAAGAAAATGTTTCGGTTGGGATTACTTCGGCAAATGCTGATTTATCTAAAGCTGTACTTAAATCACTG
>JAYTHR010000066.1:0-1911 GCA_043732425.1 Bdellovibrionales bacterium | reverse complement strand
AATTTCGGACGGATATTGGGGATTACCAACTCCAGCGTAAGGCCACTTGAGATTTCGATTCGTCAGGTGTCATCGCGTGCGAAATCACGATATCTTGTCGACTAAATATTTTTTCGGAAACTTCGGCTTCTGTCTTTGAAGCTTTCGCATCGTAATTGATCGCCGCATTTAGCCAGCCTTTGTATTCAAGCTTCGCCAAAGCCTGCAGCGCTAAAACTTTAAAGCTAAATTTATGCTGAGTTTTGTTCGCTGAGCTATCCGTAAAGCTCATTTCAGTTTTTAAATTTTTTTCAACTTTTTCAGCAGCTTGACCCACGACTGTTTTTTTCAGATTCGAGCTTTCCCAAATCAAAGATAAACTATTGTCTGCAATTTTAGAAAAAACCGATGAGCCCGACTCACCGACGCCGACCGTTTTAGGCTGCAATTTTTTCGAAGTTTCGCCGGAGATTAAGGGTTCAGAAATATCTTTTGGAAGATCCAACTTATGAGTCTGCTGCAAATCAACATCTGACAAGCCTTTTAAGCTGAATACAAAAATCAGTGTCAAGATGGATAAATTTGTTAAAAAATTCATAAGCCTCACCGTCTTACTAGAATTTATTTCAACTTTCGGGCCATGCTTCGGGTAACTAGAATTGGCAAGGTCGTGCTATTTTGAGACAGAACCAAAGCAAGTGTCTAATCTTTGAGAGTCTGATCGTGATTTTGTGACAGGGGATGATCGCTACGAATTAAGTTTTTTGAAAAAAAAAGGCTTAAAGATTTCTTTAAGCCTTTTTTATTTAATCACCAAAAGCCAGGCGGATTACTTACGCTGCCAAGCTCGGATGTAATGAACTTCTAAAGAATTACTTGGGCCGAGGCAAACTTCACTCCGTCAAAGTAAAATAAAATCTGATCTGGTTCCCAAATAACTGCGTACTTATGAATGTCAGCTAACAAATCTGGTGTTGCTAGCGCCGTCGAATGTTGTAAGCCCGCGTGGTTTGCACCATTTTGGAAATAAGTTGCTTCGTAGCGAATCGGACGAAGATTTTTGTCAGACCAGTAACCTCCGGTGTCACCTGAGTAAGCTTCCATGATATCAATTTCTGGTTCGCCATTGTTTGGTAGAACTTACCGTCAGTAACCAGGATGCGCTCTTTGAATTGACCATTGAAATCTTGCTGAGGCCAAATTTTTAAAGAGCCATTGCTGACGCCATGATCTTGGGTACTCGTGGCTGGATCATACCAAATGTGATCCTTCCATTTATTAGTATCTAGCGATGAACCTTGAAATTCGTCATGAACTGTCAGCATGTAAAGGCCTGCGTCTTGGCCGAATGGTCCCGCTAAATTTGGATCTGCCGGCAGAGCTGGCGATGGAATTGGACCAGACGAAGCAGCAACACTCAGTGCGAACGTTTTTATATTGTTAGCCGTATTACTTTCTGCAAATCTTAAAATGTCATTAGCCTGAACCTGATGCGATCCGCTAGCCAAGATAATACTCGCAAGGCCCGCTGGGCCACTGTTAGTCGTTAAGGTGACAGAAGCTCCGGGAGCCAAAGAAGCTGAGTAGGTGTCAGACCAAATTTCTTGAATGCCATCGGTGCTAAAACTAATTCCAATAACTTTTCCTTTGGGTGTTGCCGCACTACCGTTGTTCGTAACAACTGCGCTATAAGCGACTGGCTCTCCGGCAACAGGATTAGCTGGAGTGGATGTGAATGAAGTCACGACCAAATCTGGCAATCCCGAAGCCGCAGCTGGAGTTCGTTTGGTTGCAAGGTCTGCATTTTGATTAAATGCAGACAATTCCGCCAAGCTTGCCTGCGAATTTGATCCTGATTTTAAATTCGGATTTATTTTGAGCTTCATGTTACAAGCTGACAAAGCTAAAACTGAAAATAAAAAAATGAAGCTT
>JAYTHR010000065.1:0-1912 GCA_043732425.1 Bdellovibrionales bacterium | reverse complement strand
TTGGAAATTATGAATCCAGTTTTCGCGGATTTTTATTCATAGACCCTGATGGCTATCGGTCTCCGGAAAAAGAAATGACCGCAACACTTAAAGCTTTTTTTTCGCCGTCGCCAGACCTAACTGCAAAATTTACCCGTCATCCGCAGTGCCAGTTTCTGGCCCGTAGACGTTTCTTGGCGGAAAAACTTCATATTTCTACAGAACATTTACTTCCTTGCGAGGAACGTAAGGCCTGGAAGAAATCCTTAAACGTGCAGGCAGTCTCGTTAATTTTTGCAGCTTCAGACTTAAGTAATCCGGCTTCTAGTTTTGGGCATACTTTTTTGAAATTAATAAATCCTGATAATGCTAATAAAAAAGATTTGATCGATTACGGAGTCAATTACGCCGCCAGCGCAGATCAATCCGAGGGCATGTTTTATGCGCTAAAAGGTTTACTTGGTTTTTATAATGGTTTTTTCACGATGTTGCCTTACCACCAAAAAATTCGCGAATATATTAATATTGAAGGCCGTGATATTTGGGAATACCCCTTAGCTTTTTCAGCTTCTGAGGTTGATTTTTTAGTGGATCATTTGCTCGAGCTGGAACAAACTTCGGCTCCGTATTTTTTCTTCTCAGAAAATTGTTCGTATCATTTATTAAAAACTCTGGAAGTGATTCACCCCGAACTTAATTTTGGAAACATTTTAACAAGTTTCGTCATTCCGATCGACACCGTTAAAGTTGTTCGTCGTTATTCCAACCTATCCAAGTCACGTGTTTTTAAGAAATCTTTGAAAACAGATTACCTGAGCAGTTATTCTCGACTTGGACTTTTACAAAAAAAAGCACTTGCTGAAACCGTCGATAAACTTCTGATACCCAGCGATTACGAATTAAGCAAAATCGAAAAAGCCGAGGTGTTTGAGGCTGCAATGAAATATATAGCCATCAAATCTTACCGCACCGGAAAAGATTTGGATTACGAAGTTTACACCTTATCTTCAGAACGCGCCAGTTTGGGGAACTTAACTTCAGAGGCGACATCGCTCGCCGCAGAACCCCCAGACGAAAGCCACGATTCATCGGCCATTTATCTTGGCTATGGATTAACATCAGCATCTAGCGACGAAGGATCACCACAAAAGCCTTATTATTCATTTAAATTTCGCCCGGCTTTTCATGATCTGGAACAACCCGATTTTGGCGCCGTGCCAATGAGTCAAACTGAAATTGCCAGCCTGACGATTCACTATGAACTGGATCAAAAACGAACCCGCATTCAAAATTTTACTTTTTTTAATTTAATAAACACTCAACCGGTCACGCCCCTAGATAAAAGCATGTCCTGGAAACTGCGAGCCGAGTTGACGGATTCATTTAAAATTGACACGGAAGCAAGTGGCGGATTCAGTTTTGATTCAAAATTTTTATCTGCAACTCGTGCAGCCTATTTTATTACGGGCCGGTATTGGCAAGACAACACCCACTCGTATCCAGCCGCTGGGCCCGAGGTTTTATTGATCCTTCGACTAACTTCAGGCTTAGCTATTTCAAGTAGTTGGACTTACTTCTTAATTTCCAATCACCAAGACTTTTTAAGAGCGCAGTTTAAATTTAATTATAATTTGCAAAAAAACAAGGATATCCGCCTTGAGGTTGAAACTTTGATAAACCAAAGCTCTGAATTACAAATAAAATTTGTTAATAATTTTCTTTTTTAAGTCTCGAAACCCAGGTTTTTAATTCCAAATTTATCTAAACTAAGTTCAACCAGCACTTTGAGTTTCGGTAAAGAATCTACTTGTTGCAGCAGTCTTAAAGGCAAAACTGACCTGGCCGGGCAAAACTAGTCCAGATTATGTGATATAATCGGATTGAAAAAGGAGCAGTTATGGCCCGGAAAAAGTATTTGCCTGAAGATATTATT
>JAYTHR010000064.1:0-1914 GCA_043732425.1 Bdellovibrionales bacterium | reverse complement strand
TCGACTTTGGCAAAAGTCCAATGGACTCGTAGTACCTAATCGTACGAGCTGAGACCTTGGCTGTTTTTGCAAAAGTTCCGATTGAAAGCATCTTTGAAATCCCTCCAGTAAAGTTCATCATGAAGTTTGACGTAACGACAAGGTCAATAGGGGTATTTAAAACCTGGACGGCGCGTTGATAATCCAAGAATTGGGCAAATACTTCTTACGCTATTTGGAAACAGAGATTTTGGTTAAAAACGGGCCTGGAACAGAAGAGAAACAATTTGGTATTAGTAATAAATTCAAGCACTTACGAAGTAAGAAAGTGCACCCTGGTTTTTGACGGTAGGTAAAAAAAAGACAGTACCTCAAATTCGATAACTTTATGCCTTTAGTTTTGCCCTATTTGGTCTTTTTAATTTAACCGTTTAACAAGCCATCGCAAAAAATTTCAGCCACTAAAAAAGAAACCGAGCGCGCTTCTTTTTCAATTTCAGGATCTGGTCCAGATAACAAATACTTTTTAAGTTGAATTATTTTTTCTTGCGAGGTGGCTACAGTTTTTGGGAAATCTGTTTCAATTTTTTCTAAGATCATAGGACCTGCATTTTCTTTTTGTAGAGCCCGCAAAAAATCAAGAGCCAAAATATTTGTAGTCCCTTCCCAAATTGAAAAAACTTGGGCATCTCGCAAAAATTTTGGGATGCCGGTATCTTCTATATATCCGGCACCTCCGAAAATTTCTAAAACTTCAGACACTCCGGCCAAGCACATTTTGGCCGTGTACAGCTTGACTATCGGGGTTAAGGCCCGCAATAAATTATTTTCCAACTCGGTTGCCGTTCCGCACTCAGAGCGACCCAGTAGATGAGCTACATAAAAAGTTAACGCAAAAATTTTTTTAAACTGTGATTCCAAATCATCTAAAGTTTTTTTATGCAATGGATGATCAATCAGTCGTCGGCCAAAAGCCATGCGCCTCAGGGAAAAGTCTTGCGCTAAATCCAAAGCCCTGCGCAAGTGAGAAATGGCACAAAGCGAATTGTGAATTCGCGTGATATTAAATAAGGAAGAAATTTTTCTAACGCCTTGACCTTCACTGCCAACTAACTTTGCTGGAGTATTGATAAGTTGTAGCTCAGCCGTTGGCATGGCCCGTGTTCCTAATTTTTCCTTGAGTCGTAAAATATGAATATTGTTCAACTGATTTAAATCATTTTTCGTTTCAACATAAAATAAACTCAAACCTCGACTACCGCTTTCTGCACCTTCAGGGCGGGCCAGCACCATGGCCATTGGCGAAGTCGTTGCTGAAGTGAACCATTTGACTCCATTCAGTTGCCAATTAAATTCATTTTTTGAAGCCACTTTTTTTGCCGTCGTCGAAGTCTCAGAGACATCAGAGCCACCCGTTCGCTCGGTCATCCATTGGCCAGAGGTCCAAAAATTGTTCGGATCTCTGGACGTTAAATGAACAAAAGCATTTTGTTTTAAATCGGGATCGCCGTAAAGTTCAATGGCTCGCGCAGCGCCATCGGTCATGGCTAATGGACACGATACAAAAGCGCTTGAGGGATGAAATAAATAAATCATTGCCGCTTGATAGACACGTGAATATTCGCCGTAGCTTCGTTCATAGGCCGCAGCAATAATGCCTTCACTTGCAGCGGCTGCTTCTAATTTCTTCCATGCTGGATTTAATTGAATTTCATCTATCTTCTTCCCCCAGGCCGAATAGGAGGTTAAACGGGGCGGATTCGCCTCAGCTTCAAGGCTTAAATTCAACCACTCCGTAGCGGCCATTTGACCCATATGTCGAAGATGTGGACTTATTTTATTCCAGACTTCAGAAGGCAATATTTTTTTTAAGTGATTTGATAATGAAGGATCCGATGTAAACGTATTTTTTAAAACAGGTGGTTCTTGATAGAA
>JAYTHR010000063.1:0-6649 GCA_043732425.1 Bdellovibrionales bacterium | reverse complement strand
CTTTCTTCCGGCAAAAAACCAGAGCATTGCGATAAGCCCACAGGATCGTAAACATCACTGTTTTGGTGGGCTATATTATAGTCACCGACGACAATAATTTCTTTACCGCGCTTCATTTCAAACTGCAGATGGCGTAATAGATCTTTTAAAAATTTTTGTTTGAAATCATGTCGCGCTTCACCTGATCCGCCATTTGGAAAATAAATATTATAAAGGTCGAAATGATCGTAAGAAGACCAAATGATACGGCCCTCTTTTTCATATTCAGGGTAGTCAATCGATTTTGAAACCTTATTGGGCGCTAAGCGACTAAAAGTGGCCACGCTGGAATATCCTTTTCTTTCGGCCGAAGACCAGCAATCGTACGGAAAGCCCAGTGTTTGCGTTGCGGTCTCAACTTGCTCGCGGTGCGCTTTGGTTTCCTGAAGACATAGAATATCGGGCTGTGTGGACTCGATAAATTGAGACAAACCCTTGGGGTAGCTGGCACGAATCCCATTAACGTTCCAGGTGACGAGAGTGATATTTTTCTTTCCCTTTTTTTCCATCGCAACGTGATCACTTTTCATTGTAACAAATCCTTGAATGTGGCAACACTAAATGGCCATGACCCCGAAATCAAGTTTCATTCATCATCTCGTGAAAAAATACCCGGAATTAAATCCCCAGCAGCTGGAATTATTAATTTCGGAAAATCTGCTTTCCCCGTTTCAAGTGACTCTACCTTCAACTTTAATTGCAGATATCAAAAATGAAATTAAAGGTTACTGGAAGCTAAGAGCCTGGAGTGAAGAAAATCTTTCGTCAAAATATGAATCACTGGGCTTAAGAAAACCCGGTAATTTTTCTGCTTGCATGAGTTACGATTTTCACTTGTCCTTGGACAGCAAATTAGAACTTATCGAAATCAACACAAATGCTGCATTTTTAGGGCTAGGGTTAGAACTTTATTCGTCACTTAACCTAGCTAATGTGGAACCCAGTTTTACCGATAAAGCTTTGGTAGAAATGTTTTTAAATGAAATCAAATTAGCACGGCCTAAACCTACTGAAAAAGCCTCTGTTGCTATATTTGACGAAAATCCAGAACTACAGAAACTTTATATCGAGTTCTTGATCTACCAGCAGATTTTTAAAAAGCACGGACTGAATTCGAAAATATTAAATCAATCTGAAGTTGAGCAGATGAAATCGTTTTCCATTATTTACAATCGCTACACGGATTTTTATTTACAAAATGAAGCTTCAGTAAAAATTAAGGAGCTTTTCAATTCCAATGAAATTCAACTTTCACCTCACCCTTACGAATATTTTCTTTTAGCAGACAAGCAGCGGCTGATCGACTGGAACCTGCAATCTGAGTGCGCGAAGCCGTCGAGCCTACTTCCGGTGCTGGATTTAGCTCGCGCCCAACGAGACGAAGTTTGGGCTCAAAGAAAGCAGCTATTCTTTAAACCGAAGACTTCTTTTGGTGGAAAGCAGGCCTACCGCGGAGCTTCGATAACTCGTAAAGCTTTTGATTCCATATTTCGTGAGGATTTTATGGCGCAACGGATTTCAACTCCGCCCGAAGTTGAATTTAATTATCAATCAGAACCGATTAAATTTAAATATGATTTACGCTGCTACGCTTATCAGGACCGTTTGCAAATGGTTATGGCCCGTCTTTACCAAGGCCAAACTACAAACTTAGGCACTGCCGGTGGCGGATTTGCCGCCGTAATTTTTAATTAAATTCGTCGACCGCATATTGCCCTGCCATAAAAGAAGAAATGCGGTGACACGACAAAGTTTCAAGTCCGAGCTGCATTATTTTGTCTTCTTTCGAAAAACTCATCGAAGGCAGGCACTTTTTAAACTCTGAAGCAAACTGAGTTCTTTTACTTTGTAGCCCTGAATCTGATTCCAATTCTGAACTTGCTGAGATAGGATTGAAGTAGGTAGTTTCTTCGCGCTGAGTGACTCGCTCTTCATCTTGAATTAAATCCGGCGTTATTCCCTTTAACTGAGGCGATACTCCGCTGGGTAATAAATAAAAACCTTGCGTGCGAAATAGTGTGATTTGAGAATTTTTACTCCAGATTTCGCCTTCCTGAAAGGTTCCTTTACCGAAAGTGCGTTCACCCACAAGGGCTGCACGATTGTAGTCTTGTAGAGCCCCGGCAAGAAGTTCAGAGGCACTGGCAGACGAACTATTTACTAAAACAACTAAAGGGCCGGTGTACAATAGCGACCCCGTCGTCAGCACAACCTCATCTGATTTCAACGGATCGAAATATTTAACCGAGTAAATCTTTTTATTAATTCCCAGAAATAATCCAGCCAAACACGCGGCCTCGTTCAATTCGCCACCAGGATTATCACGCAAATCTAAAATCATGCCTGCAATGGATTCATCTGTCATAGCTTTGATCTTTTTTGAAACTTCGGCACACACTCCACGGCTAAACTTAGCTAAAGTTATTACGGAATAATCTCGAAGCCCCGATTCTTTTTCAACAAGCACATGGTTTAACTTCTTAAAACTGCGCTTCACTTCAATACTATCAGTTGATTTATTTCTTCGGATATTAAATTTAAACTGTTTGGCTTCGGTTTCTCTTAAGATTGTGCTGATATCAAATAAATTAAGTTGCTCTGATTTAATTCCATTCAGTTCTAAAATTTCATCTTTTGCTTTTAGGCCCGCCGCTTCAGCGTCTGAACCTTTAAAAACTTTTCGTACAAAAATACGATTTTCTTTTCGTTCGAACGCTAAGCCAACGAAAAGGTTTGATCTTTCAAATTTAGAACCGACTTCTTCAAAATACTGGCTTGGCAAAATATACGTGTGGGGATCTTTGTAAACAGATAAAAATCCATTGATACCAATCCCAACTAAATAGCTTTTAGAACTTTCAGACGGCTCTTTTTCTAGTAGGTCATGCCAAATCAGTTCAAAATTCACTAAGTTATTACTTTGCTTTTCGTACATTTTAATAAAGGCCTGCAAATTTTCTTTCTCGGTGTGGCCATCATCTTCAGAAGCCAGGACCGATGTCGTGATCAGGCCATTTTGTGAAGAAAGTTTAAGATGAAATTTAGGTAGAATCTGAATGACTGAATTTACGCAGGCTAAGAAATACTTTTCAGAACTTTGGCAGTTGCTGTTAGAAATTAGTTGAAATAATTCTTTCGAATTAAGTCCCGTGTCTTGCCAGTAGGCTTCTGCTTTTTTTTCTGTTGTTTTACTAGAAAGAAAGTAAGTCTTAGCTGAAGTTACCCCAACTCCAGCTAAGATCAGCCCCATCAAAAACCCGAAGGCTGTCACTATAATAGTTCCCCATGACTTCACGTTTTTCTCCCCAGAAAAAGCTGCACAGGGATCTGTTCCCGGCTCTGCAACTAAACGTTAACAGTGACAAAATAGAGCAACGCGTATGCCCAACTTTTTTACCCTAAGAGTCCGCTATTTTGCTTATAAAGTTAACTTTAAGAACTATTTTCAAAGCTGACCAAGAGAACCACACTTAAAATAGTTGCGCGGGTCGCGCGTCATGCCAGATAATCCTTTTATGATTATTGTCACAGGGGCCAACGGATTTATTGGAAGCGCAATCGTCTGGGAATTAAACCAAGCGGGAATAACTGACATTATCGCCGTTGATACCGTGAATTTGTCGACCCGGAATCTTTTACAAAAGCGAACTTATACTCAGTTTTTTGAAGCTCAAGAACTTTGGAGTTTTCTGGCGACCCCGGACGCAAAAAAGAAAGTGTCTTGGATTATTCATATGGGAGCCTGTTCTTCGACGACAGAAACTAATTGGGATTTCTTATATGCTAATAATTTTCAGTATTCACAGCGCCTTTTCGAATGGTGTTCGCAGAATCAGAAAAACCTCATTTATGCTAGTAGTGCAGCCACGTACGGCGCTGGAGAAAATGGATTCGAAGACACCACCGATCCCGAAAAATTAAAACCTTTAAATCTGTACGGTGAATCCAAAGTGATCATGGATCGCTGGGCCTTAAAACAAAAAGCCCTTCCTTCAAACTGGTATGGTCTAAAATTCTTTAATGTTTTTGGACCGAATGAATACGAAAAAGGCGTTATGGCCAGCGTCGCTTACAAGTCGTATCATCAGATCGATCAAACTCAACAGCTGGGATTATTTAAATCTTACAACTCAAAATACAAAGACGGAGAACAGCTTCGGGATTTCGTCTACGTGAAAGATATCACCCGTTGGATTAAAGAGCTCATGGATAAAAAACCTGAAAGTGGAATTTACAATATGGGTTTTGGAGCCTGCCGAACGTGGTTAGACATGGCTCAAGCTTTATTCGCAGCTATGGCTAAACCGATGCAAATCAATTGGCTTGAAATGCCAGAAAATATTCGTAATCAGTACCAATATTTTACCCAGGCTAATATGACGAAATGGAAATCTCAAAATTTATCGGACGCCCAGTGGCCTTTAGAAAAAGCGATTGAAGACTACGTTCAAAATCATCTTTCACAAAAAGATTCTTGGCTGTAACGATGAACGAACTTCCTGTTCATTTACAAAAATATATCGTTGAGCAAAATTATGAGAAATACACACCTCGCGACCATGCCGTTTGGCGGTACGTCCTTCGGCAGTTAAAAAGTTTTTTAAAACTTCATGCACACGAATGCTATCTTGAAGGTTTGGAAAAAACGGGAATTGAAGTTGAATCGATTCCTAAAATTACAACGATCAGTGAAAAGTTGCAGGCCTTCGGCTGGCGCGCATTACCCGTCAGTGGATTTATTCCACCTGCGGCATTCATGGAGCTTCAATCTTTAGGAGTTTTACCGATCGCTTCGGACATGCGCTCGCTGAATCATTTGCTATACACACCGGCTCCAGATATTGTTCATGAAGCTGCGGGACACGCCCCTATCTTGATTCATCCCGAATATGCCGAATACTTACGGCAGTATGCGCAGATCGCAAAAAAAGCTATCTTAAGTCAGCATGATTTAGAACAGTACGAAGCGATTCGTTTACTTTCGGACTTAAAGGAAAACCCCAATTCATCAGAAGCCGAGATAAAATTAGCCGAAGCCCAATTAGCAAACGTTACAAAGGCTATGACTTTCATTTCCGAAGCGGCCGAACTTTCAAGAATGAACTGGTGGACGGCTGAATATGGACTTATCGGACCATTAGAAAATCCGAAAATATTTGGTGCAGGATTGTTGTCTTCAGTCGGAGAAGCAAAATGGTGTTTGTCTGAAAAAGTAAAAAGAATCCCCTTATCAGTAGCATGCATTCAACAAAGTTATGACATCACGGAACCCCAACCCCAACTTTTTGTGGCCAAAGATTTCCAAAATTTAGTCGACGTCCTTCATCAGATGGCTGCGACGATGGCTTTTAAAAAAGGTGGCACTGAAGGCCTCGATAAAGCCATTCAAGCCGAATCTGTGAATACGACCCAGCTTGATTCTGGAATTCAAATGAGTGGCGTGCATTCAAATTATATACTTGATGATTCACAGAAGCTTGCTTATTTGCAGTTTAAAGGACCTTCACAGTTATCATTTAACGATCAGCAACTTCAAGGTCATGGAAAATCATACCATCAACACGGTTACGGAACTCCGCTGGGCGAATTAGCAAATTTTAAATTTCAAGATTTAAAGCCAGGTCAGATTTATTCGTTAAAATACACTTCGGGGCTTCAACTGGATGGAAAATTAGAAAAAAAACTAGATATTTCAGCAACAGCTCAAATATTTACTTTTTCAAACGCTACGGCGAAATTTAAAGACCAGGTCCTCTTCCAACCGGACTGGGGACTCTACGATATTGTGACGGGTCGAACTGTTACCTCCGTATTTGGTGGGCCTGCTGACCGCATTTCTTACGGCGCCGCAGATGATTTTGTCGCCGCCAAAGTGATGCCTGCAAATTACACGGATCAGCAAAAAAAATTATTCAGTCTATACCAATCTGTGCGTAGTCTTCGGTCTCAAGGTAGCCAACAAAATTTTGAGGCTGTTCTGAACGCAGTGAAAATAGAAGCTTCGAACGAATGGCTGTTGTTTCTAGAACTATTAGAAATTTCTGAAATCCATCGTTTTGATGCTAAATGCAAACTAGAAGTAAAAAATAATCTAGAAAAGTTAAAACAGAGTGACGAAAAAACGGAAAGCTTAATTAATGATGGGATCAGATTAATTTATGAGATCCATTGATTTACGAATTGTGTTAGTTCGTTCGATCTACGAACGCAATGTGGGCGCCACATCTAGAGCCATGGCAAACATGGGGTTTTCAACCCTGATTCTTATTGATCCAAAGTGCGACCTGACGATCGAAGCGCAAAAAGCGGCTGCCACCGGACAGTTTGCTTTAGCAAATAAAACTATTTATCAAAGTTGGGACGATTTTTATGCGGCTGAACCCCGAGGGATTCAAATCGCGTTGACCGCCCGGGATGGCCGTGGTCGCCAGGTTACTGATCTTGAACCAACGCTAAAAAATCTACTGGAGACTCATCCTGCTTTTAAAAAAGAGGGACCTGAGCCACTGACTTTTCATTTAATCTTTGGTCCTGAGGATTGGGGCTTAAGCGGCGCCGATCTACAGTACGCCAATTACTGCTGCTCGATTCCAACCTACGGAGACAATAC
>JAYTHR010000062.1:0-1925 GCA_043732425.1 Bdellovibrionales bacterium | reverse complement strand
TCATCGAACCTTTGGCCATAGATGGCCCCGCTTTAACAATTCGTAAATTTAAAAAAGGTGGAATATCACCTGAGAAGTATGTTGATTTCGGAAGCTGTAATAAAAATATGCTCGAGTTTTTAAAGATTGCCGTCGAGTACGGTTACAACGTGGTGATTAGTGGTGGTACGGGTTCTGGTAAAACATCCCTTTTAAATATGATTTCACAATTTATTCCGTCCCATGAACGAATTATCACCGTGGAAGACGCGGCCGAATTGCAGATGATGCAAGAGCACGTGGTGCGACTAGAAACCCGACCCGCATCGATGGAGGGTAGCAATGCCGTTTCTATCCGAGATTTAATTAAGAATGCGCTTCGTATGCGTCCCGATCGTATCGTCGTTGGAGAAACACGTGATGGTGCCGCACTAGATATGCTACAAGCCATGAACACGGGTCATGACGGATCGATGACAACGACCCATGCCAATTCGCCGCGGGAGTGTATTGCCCGCCTTGAAACATTAGTTATGATGTCGGGTTTAGATTTACCCGTTCGAGCCATCCGCGAACAAATTGCCGGAGCCGTTGATTTAATCGTTCAAATTGTACGCCTGTCTGATGGCAGTCGAAAAATTATCAGTATTACTGAAGTTGTCGGAATGCAGGGAGATATAATTACTCTGGCCGAAGTTTTCCGTTTCAAAGAAACTGGATTTGATAAAAACAGAAAAGTTTTAGGTCAATTTCAGTCAACAGGTACCGTTCCATCTTTTGCACAAGAAATAAAAGATAAGGGCGGACATATACCAATGGAGATCTTTTCGAACGATCCTCCGAAAACAGCCGCAGCGGTAACGCCTCCACCACAGCCAACACCTGTTAAGAAGGTGGGATAGTATGAATATTTCATTTTTAACAAAATTATTTCGTTATGATTGGGTGACACTACCTTTGTTTGGAATTTTAGTTTTTATTATTGTTTATTTCTGGGCCGACAAAGTTCTTATTAAATTGTACACCAAAAGCACCAGTAAAAAATCAGATGTCTTACGGTATATGAAATTAATAGGAATGGATACCGATGAAAAAAAAGTGACCCGCCTACTTTTACTTTCAAGTTTCGGATTGGGTTTTTTATTTTTTATCATCGCGTGGCCTAACATGACTGTTGGATTGTTTCTTGGAGCCTCGGCAGCCATTGCGGGGTTTCAACTTCCTCCGGCTATATTTAAGATTTTATATGAAAAGCGCTGTTCGCAATTTGTCGATCAGATGGTGGATGCGCTGACGATCATGGCTAATGGAATAAAATCAGGCTCGAACCCCCAGCAGTCGATGCAAAGGGTTGTTGAGATTATGGGAAACCCGGTCAGTAGTGAATTCGGGCAAGTTTTAACTCAAACTCAGTTCGGACAAAGCTTCGAAGAGGCGTTATCTGATCTTGCCGAGCGCATTCCAAAGCCCGATGTGCAAATGTTCGTGACAGCGATTAATATCTTAAAAGAAACTGGCGGTAATATGGCCGAAACCTTCCAGACCATCGTCAGTACAATTCGTGAGCGACAGAAATTAGAAAAAAAGATTTCCGCTATGACCGCGCAGGGAATCATGCAGGGAATTATCGTAACCTGTATTCCGTTTGTCTTGGGTGCGGTTTTTTTCGCAGTTGATCCCGCATTTATCTCACCCATGTTCAATACCACCCTAGGTCTAGTCCTCCTCGCCGCTATGCTAGGCTTGCAAGTTATCGGTGGAATGATGATCAAAAAAATTGTTACAATAAAAGTGTAAGATGGAGAAACACTTATGATCAGATTGTCTGCGCTTGTATTATTAGTCTCGCTATTATCCCTAACCAAATCTTTTGCCTTAGTCGACATGAACAATGCCAGTTATTCAAATACTTGGGTTGATTTAGAAGTCCCGGGTAGCGGCTACGA
>JAYTHR010000061.1:0-6679 GCA_043732425.1 Bdellovibrionales bacterium | reverse complement strand
TCTCTTTCATGGTAACTTGTGCCATGGGTTTTCCTTTTCTGGTTACGCCTCCGACGAGCAGAGCTTGGTTTATCCAAGAGTGCTTGGTTAATTTTAATATATTTCAAGTGAAGAAATAGCTTACGAATTAATGCCAAGACCAGTGTTAATACCCGTCGTGTGTTATAGTGGGGAACAGAATTATCATAGGGGGGTCATCTGCGCAAGCAGTGGTTTTAAGGGCTTAGACCTTCGTAAAAGTTTGGCGTTAGGCCAACTTCTCGAATGCGACGAGCACTTAAATCATCAGCAGTTTCAAATACTTGCGTCTGTAGGGCGAATCTCTTCTGATTCTGCTTTTTTGTGAATAGCGGGCCCAAAACCTAAAGCTCCTAAAATCAACTGGGCTGTTTGCAAAGATCCCAGTAAATTTGGCCCTGTCACCGCGATGGCCGAAGCGATCCAAAGATTTTCAACGTGGGGATAACTTAAGTTTGCATGCAGTTTTAGCTCACCGCCAGAAATTGGTGGAGAAACAAAGATGCGTTCTTTTTGAATTTTTTCTGCAACGTCAGGAAAGGCACGCTTCATTTGTTTTTTTACTTTTTTAAGAACGTGCCCAATATTTTCCGTATCTTCTGCGGCTTCAATATCGATAAAGCTAAGCCACTGGGAAATATCCGGAGAAATAAATCGTCCCACGCACGGGCCAATCTCGTCATCTGTTGTTCCGTTCAGAATAAATAAATTTGATTTTCCCGGGCTTGCTGCCGGATGATAAAGATCAACACAAACGGCCTGCCAGCTTTTTGTTTTGCTGAGTTTATTTTTAGCTCGGACATGAAGAATTTCGTCAGGCATCAGAAAAGATAATTCTTTTGCCGGAGCCGCAAAAATAAAATTATGTGCGTAGAAAGTTTGTTTTCCATTCACGATCACGTGAGTTAGCTTCGGGTGCTTTGATTCTAAGTCCTCGAAACCCAGCTTGGTCACGAATGAACGAGTTAAAACTGTTCCTTTAAAATTATCTTTTAAAGTTTGGATCCACTGGTACGGCTGACTGTTCAACTCGATCATTCTCGGGCTTAAGAAATAAGAAAATTGGTCGTAGAATTCAGGCGATTTTTCGCCGAAACCCAGAAAAGATTTAAATTCGTGAGCTTCGTAATATTCGGGATTATTTTCTTCCACGGAAGCAATAATACTTAAACCCAATTGATCTTCGAAGTGTTTTAGTGCGGCGATGGAATAATCAGTGCCTGGAAAAAAACGTAAGCCATTGTTAATGGTTTGATCTGCTAAAGTTGCTGGTTTATTTGAACCACCAATTTCATCTAAAGACTCTAGAAGTAAAACGTTTTTAGTCTCTAAGGAAATTCTTTGCGCAATTGTTAAACCCGTTAAACCGCTTCCAATGATGATATAATCGTAGATGTGCATACTCTAACGATCGACAATCGCGGCAGCTGTGGCAAGAAAATCCTGAGCTAAAAAGACCTAACGCATTTGATCACAAGCCGTAAAACCCCTCTGACAGCGAGCTTGAGCCAGGGAAAGCGATTGTGTTGCTTATCAAGAAAGCAAGCAACGGACGGAGAAAATTTGTAGTAATAAAAAACGAAAGCACGCCCCAAAGAATTATTTTTTAATTTTTGATCTCGAAAGTGCCTTAAGAAAACAACTTCCTCTGCAAGCGGAGATTCGAAAGCTGATGTGGCAACGAAGCATCGTGTTCGTTGCGCTTTACTAGAGACCAGGAAACTTTTTATGACTTCAGGATGGCGCGCCGTTTTCATAAAGGATTGGGCTTTTTTAACTAAATCACCAAAAATAGGTGTGTAAGAGACAAACTTTGCTAGCTGGCGGGCGGCGATTTTTTGTCGTCCACCATATTTATTACTGGAATCATAAATGCGAACAAGATCCCAGTAAACTCCGGTGATAACAGTGAGCTCGGCCGTTTTCGCGGCTTCTTTTAACATTTGCGGAGTCAGCTGCGCAGGCCCGCAGTTAAAAACCATCTCGACTAAGCGCAAATATTTTTCATACGATACAGCAGCTTCAGAATGCAGATTATTTTTCATCAAAGTATGACCATTACGAACTAAGGCCACGCGATTTTGCCACAGTCTTTTTTTCTTCATATCTTTCGCGCGCTCTTGAGAAAGCAACACGCCTTTGGAGCCGTAAGCTTGGCGCTGTAGCGTGTTCATGCACGATTTACAAAGATTGGCTTCGGTTTGAAAATGGGGATCCACTTCACTTATTTTTTGGCGCAAATCCGCCGACAATGGATAAATTTCTGGAACTTCTAAATTGCACTGCGGACAAGTGGCCATGACTTTATTGTTTTACATTAAATTCATGGGGTCAATGTCGACCACGACCTTCACTTGGGAAGGAATCCAGGCCTCATCAGACAAGACCGAGGCAATAAACTGATTTAATATCTGCGCATGGGGATGTTTAAAAATCAGGTGATAGCGAAATTGATTTCTTAATTTTGCCATCGGAGCTTGTGCTGGTCCCAATATTTCGATTTCATGAAACGAAGTAAATTTTTCTTTAATCGCATTTGATCTTTGTGACATGGCATGACAGGTAGATTTTACCTTTTCTAAAGATAAAGACTGAACTCGGATGGCCGCCATTTTATGAAATGGGGGATAATTTAATTGCGCTCGGTACGAGAGCTCATTCTTCGCAAAGCCTTCATAATCATGGGCCTGCGTGTAGATCAACGAATCGTGAATTGTATTGTAAGTTTGAATAACAACTTTCCCCGGATCCTGATTGGCTTGGGTGTGTCGGCCAGCGCGACCACTCATTTGCGTCATCAATTGAAACGATCTTTCAGAGGTACGAAAATCGGGTAAATTAAAACCGACGTCCGCCAAGATCAGTCCAACCAGTTTTAAATTTGGAAAATCAAGACCTTTAGCAATCATTTGCGTGCCGATCAGAATATCGATTTCTGATTTTTCCATTTTTTCAATCAGCTCTTCAAGTTCTTCGCGGGTATTGATTTCGTCGCGATCCGCACGACTGACTCGAGCTTCAGGAAACAATTTGATCAAATCTTCTTCGACACGCTCGGTGCCTAAGCCCATAGGAATATATTCGCCAGTTTTGCAGTCAGAACACTTTAATTTAAAATTTTCGTGATAATCACAGTAGTGGCAAATTAAGTGCGACTTCGCGTGCAAAGTTAAGCTGATATCGCAGTTCGGGCATTCGGCGGTGTGTCCACAGTCGGGACAAAAAACCAGGTGGGCCATTCCGCGGCGATTAAGCAGAAGCGCCACCTGTTCTTTTTGTTCGAGTTTTACTTTAATTTCATTATATAAAAGTTCTGAAAGCCAAAATGGTTTGCCGGCAGATTTTTTTTCTAAATCTTTTTCTACCCGCATATCGACCACTTGAATTTCGGGGAGCGGTCTATTTTCCACCCGTTTTTTTAACTGATGCAGCTGAAATTTTTGATCTAAAGCATTTTTCCAAGATTCTAAACTTGGCGTCGCCGACCCCAAAATCACCGGGCAATTTAAAAACTTTCCCAGCATGATGGCAGAATCGCGACCATTGTATTTCAATTTTTCGTCTTGCTTGTAACTGGCTTCGTGCTCTTCATCGACAACAATTAAACCTAAATTATCAAGCGGACAAAATAAAGCGGATCTAGCGCCGATCAGAATTTTTTTATCTCCAGTTACAACATTCCACCATTGATTAGTGCGCTCGCGATCGGTCAACTGTGAATGAAGAACTGCAATCTGATCGCCGAATCTTTCTGCAAAGCGGTGCACTAACTGCGGTGTCAGCGAAATTTCGGGAACTAAAAAAAGTCCTTTTTTACCCTCAGACAAAGTTTTTTCAAAAAGGTTCAAATAAATTTCAGTCTTTCCCGAGCCCGTCACGCCGTGCACTAAATGCACGGAAAATTCAGTGAATTTTTTTATGGCGGTTAAACACGTTTGTTGTTCATCCGTTAGGACGCGGTCTGCTTCTTTGGCCACAGTCGGTACGACCGAGCGGCGCTTCGAAGCTCTTTCGGTAACAGACTTACTTAGCGGCGGAAAGCAAAGCTGAACTGCTTGGCCCAGCGGGTAGGCGTAGTAATGGGCAATCCATTCGATGAATTTTAAAAAAGGATCTTTTAGAATTGGATACTCGTCATCAACGGAAGTAATTGGTTTCAGTTTGTACTTCTGCGCTTGCTGGTTTTGCTGAAGGGCTTCTTCACTTAATTCAGCAATGACGATGCCTTTGACCGATCGTTTACCAAGTGAAACATTCACCATCTGACCGCGATGAACTTGAAAATTTTCATGTTGTAAGTAAGTGAGTCGATCCTTGATAGGAGCTTCTACAGCAACATATACCGCCGCCGAAGACTTTTTTTCTGCGGGGTCAAGGGTCATCTAAATCTCTTGTAAAATTCTTGAATAAATAACCCGATATCACCTTTTGTCGAAAGATTTATCTCTGAGGGCTGATCTAAGTTCTGTGGATAAAATGAAGACAGCGACGCATTTGTTTTTGTGGAAACCTGGCGGACTTTGATCAGAATCGTATGGCCGGACCAATCGATTTTTTTAGATAACGGATAAGTTGTTTGTTTGAAAGTCTGGTAGTCATCTAAACTTACTTCTGCCGTTGAGGGAAGTCGTAATTTTTTAATCTGAAAAGAATCCTGATCAATCCAAAGCTGCGGTTTTAACTGATTGACGGGTGAAGGTTCTCCGATAGCAAAGGCGACAGAGCCAGCAACGCGCGACAGACGAACTAACGGCGAAATAGATAAGTCATTTAAATGCTTTTTAAAAGAATCGGCCGAACGAATAGATAAGTAGCGTTCAAAAAAATCACTGGTGATATCTTCGCTGGTTTTTGTCTTTCCACTAAGACTTGTCTTATGCTTACTGTTGTAGACAAAAGTTAATTTCAATAAATCTTTTAATGAGCCTTGACCGACAGCCGTCAGTTTTAAATTTTTATCGCCTTCAATCAGCCAATTTTCACGCACGATAAAATCTTCTCCAGCTTCCTTGAAGATGACATCTTGCTCGACCGAAAAAATTTGATTTCCGGAAAGAGCCACTGTTTTAGAAAGTACGGTATCTAGCGGTAAGATAAAGCCGTAAGAAAAAGAACAAAACCACTGGACGATAGTCAAGACCATTACTGTTTTCATTCAAATTTTATATCATAATGAAACAAGAAATTCAGCTTGAAGGCGAAAGCTAACGGAACGTGTTACTATGAAAATAGTGAAAACCTTAACCCTAATTATTTTTGTGACAGGACTGTTGGTCTTTTTTCAAAACTGTGGAGTTGGTCAAAACTCTGGCTTATTGGGGGCAAAATCAACTTCAGCTTCCGTTGGTGATTCCACGGCGAACGTTCCCTTTGCTTATGATATGGTTGCGGACACGATCTCCTATAATTCGTGCGTCGGCGAAAATTTAAACTCTACGGGAATCTCTGGCTTAAAAATTGGTAGTAATCAGGGCTTTGTCGATTCCACAGGAACGGGTGCCCTGAAGGCGGGTCTTAAGTTACGAACCGAATTTTTACAGTATCTGGGAACAAATATTACGCCAAATTACCCTTCGACGGTGATTACTCCGGCTCAAATTCAAGATGTCTTAGCCAACTCCAGCGCAAACAAAGAGGCTTTGTTGCAATTTGCCGTTCGTAGAAAATCTGATTTAAGTATCGTTCGTGATGTTATTCAAGACAGCGCAGCAACACCAATCAGTCCCGGTCGCGACGGGGACGTTAAGTTTACGGCTCTAGCGCTGGATCCAGTATCAACAAGTCTAGCAAAGAATGTGTTGTTCGGCCCCGGCGGAGTTGTCCTGTCTGAAGGATCATACATTTACAATCTGCAATCGGATGCGAACCCGACACCCATTGAAGCTAGCTTTGGCTACTCAAATATTGCAGATGAAACCTATCAGAAAGTAAGCCAGCCCGGTGATACCGAAATACTGGGTTACGGTGAAAGGTATTCTGAAGTGGTCCGTAATAATTTTAATGGAGCTAACGGACTTGCGAGCAAATATATTTTAACGTCTACCTTTGGATTAAAAAGTTTGGCCAGCACTGTGGATAACGGTTTAAGCGCTCCGATAACTAAAGATCCAAAACTAAAAGCATCTGCTTATGGCAGAGCCTACGCTTTGCAATTTGGTTATCCCGTAAATACCGTTGCTGCCGGTTGGAAAAACACTGTTCTTCAACAAGTCACCGAAACTAATTTGGCTGACGGAACCCCTGTTGCCGGAGCCGGGTGGAGTTGCGAAAATTACTTGATCATGCGGCAAACAGAAATTAACGGAAGTGATCTGACTAAACCGTCGTGTTCACCGCTGACGTCGGCTGATTTATTAGATGTCAATGTGTCGGCAAAAGTAAAAAGAGTACGTCGCCATTATCTAGAATCTTCGTGGCATATCGGCTTTTTTTATCAAGCGAACGAACTGTCGGGAGCTAATCCAAGACTTAGCCACAGAATTTGTTTAGTTCCTAAAACCACAGAGTGTTATATGGATACCAAGACGGTAATTCCAGGTACCGATGTTGGCGTGAATTATAACCCACTGACAGAATGCTATTTGTATAATCGTGCAGGAACTTCGTACATTAGCTCGATCGATGTGGTGAAGGCCAATGGGCGCTGCGCTCAGTTTGCCAG
>JAYTHR010000060.1:0-6679 GCA_043732425.1 Bdellovibrionales bacterium | reverse complement strand
TGAATGTGGATTTTACACCCGATTTTAATTCGACGAAAACCTTTTTGGTCGAGTACTGCGAAATGACTTCTTTCGTAAGACCATCGAAAAGTATTTTACCCTTATTAATGATGCCGACCCGCGCACACAGTTTTTCGGCTTCTTCAAGGTAATGAGTCGTTAGTAAAATAGATATTCCTTCGTTTTTAAGCTGGGTCACAAAAGCCCAGAGCGAATCGCGAAGCCCTACATCGACGCCGGCCGTGGGCTCGTCTAAGAGCAGAATTTTTGGTGAATGCACTAAAGCTTTAGCGATCATCAGCCTGCGTTTCATGCCGCCAGAAAGTTGTTTTACATTCTTACTGCGGTGGTCTTTTAGCCCTAATTTTTCAAGTAAGTAATCAATTCGCTCTTGATTTTTCCGAAGGCCGTAGTACCCCGATTGAAAATTAAGAATTTCATTCACGTTGAAAAAACCCGTGTTGATAATTTCTTGATGAACCACGCCGATTTGTTTTTTAGTCACTAAAGGCTGAGCCAACACATCGATTCCAAAAATCTTCACCGACCCTGAATTTGGTTTTTCAAGAGTCGTGATCGTGGAAATAATCGACGTTTTTCCCGCTCCATTTGGGCCTAGTAAGCCAAAAATTTCTCCGGGTAGGATACTGAACGAAACATCCTGAACCGCGTGCACAAATTTGCCGGAAGATTTTAAGGCATACGTCTTTACAAGATTCTTTATTTCTAGCGGAATAGCGTTATTGACTGGTTCGATCATCGAGGTTACCGCGCCCTTGAAATGCTACTAGCAAAATCAATATCGGGATTTTCTTTTTTAGCCCAGTTCAGATCCCACTCTTGGTTTAACAGAAGCACGGGCTGCTGAATCATATCCTGAAAAAGTTGAAAGTTTCCCTTAAGCTCCATTGCGGGTTTTCCGTCCTGAGTTCGTGGCCAGCGGGCCACGGTGTACGGAAGACGCGTCATTTTGACTTCGAGGTTATATTCATCCTGCAAACGATGCACAAGGACTTCGAACTGAAGTTCTCCGACGGCCCCGATGATCGATTCCTGATGGCCAATAATAGGATCAATAAATAATTGAATGGCGCCTTCTTCAGATAAATGTTGAAGGGCTTCATTTAGTTTAATACGGCGTAAGGCATCACGAACAGTAACTTTAGCAAATAATTCGGGAGCGAATTTAGGAATATCTTCGAATTCAATTTTTCCTTGCGATGAAATACTATCACCAATCGCAAAATTTCCCGTGTCACTGATGCCGATGATGTCCCCCGCGTAGGCTTCATCGACCGTTTCTTTATCGGCCGCAACGAACTGATTCGAATACGATAAACGCAGATCACGGCCAAGGCGCGCATGATTCACTTTCATTCCGCGCTCGAATTTCCCAGAACAAATTCTTAGAAAGGCAATTCGGTCCCGATGCCTGCGGTCCATGTTGGCCTGGATCTTAAAAACAAAACCTGAAAAATTATCCTCCAGCGGATTTAACGGTTCACCTTTCTTTACCGGGCGCGCTTTGGGCGGTGGCGCAAATTGCGTGAAAAAATTTAAAAAAGTATCGACTCCGAAATTTTGCTTAGCCGACCCGAATGTCACAGGACTTATTTTACCCGCTAAAAATTCTTCGTGATCAAAGGGTGGAAGGGCTCCTTCAATCAGATCAAGCTCTTCCCGAACTTGCGCTGCCGATTCATAATCTAAGTACTGGTCTAAAATTGGATCTTCCGGACCCATCAGATCAAACATTTTCACTTCATCACCTTCACGGCGCTGATCGTAAAACATCACTTGCTTCGTCATCCGATTATAAATACCTTTAAAACGCTGACCAATACCCAACGGCCACGTCACCGGATAGCACTGCATATTTAAAGTTTTTTCAATTTCATCAATCAACATCAACGGATCTTTACCTTCACGGTCTAACTTATTCACGAAAGTAAAAATCGGAATGTTTCGGTAGCGACACACATCATACAGTTTTTTCGTGCGGTCCTCGACGCCCTTAGCGACGTCGATCAGCATGCACGCACTTTCTACGGCCATCAAAACGCGGTACGTGTCTTCCGAGAAATCTTTATGCCCCGGAGTATCTAGCAAGTTGATGCGCAGTTTATTAAAATCAAAAGTCATCACGCTGGAGGTAATTGAAATTCCTTTTTGACGTTCTAGTTCCATCCAATCCGAGGTCACGGCCTTCGTACCCGATTTTCCCTTTACTTCGCCGGTTTCGTGGATGACTCCGCCGTGGTATAATAGTTTTTCAGTCAGCGTTGTTTTGCCGGCATCAGGATGGGAAATAATTGCAAACGTGCGGCGCCGTTCGATTTCTTTTTGGACTGGTGGCAGAACTAAATTTGACATCTTAGGAATATATGCTGGGCTTTCCGCGACATCAACCTTGACCGTGCAGATAAGATTTTATATGCCTACACTGCGTTGACTTGATTTTTAGCTCAGAGTGGTTTGGAGCCACTTGCTGTAAACCAGCGGATAACTAAGGAGGTCATGTGACAAATTCTAATCACGCCCAGTTTTTCATCACCACATTTTACCAGTTTTTACCGCTTGAAAACCATCTGGAAATGAAGTCTTTTTTGGAAGACTTAGCCGTTAAAACAGAGACTCTCGGTTTAACAATCCTTGGATCCGAAGGAATAAACAGCACCATCGCTTCTAAAACGAAAGCGGGTTTAGAAACTTTTAAGTCGGAAGTTCTCAAGAAATTAAAACTGAAAGACCTTCTGTTTAAAGATTCTAATTCCGAAAAAGCTCCGTTTCGTAGATTTAAAGTTAAAATCCGCGAAGAGATTGTAACTTTAGGCACGCCAGAATTAATTCCTCCGCCGGGTAAAAACAAGCACCTGACGCCGGCCCAGTGGAATGAAGTTTTAAAAAATGAAAAAGATGTTTTGGTGATTGATACCCGCAATTGGTACGAGACAAAAATCGGGACTTTTAAAAATGCGGTGAATCCACGCACGGATCAGTTTAAAGATTTTCCGAAATTCATGGAGCAAAATAATTACGATAAAGAAAAAAAGGTATTAATTTTTTGCACCGGCGGAATTCGTTGTGAGCGCGGCCTCTTAGAATTAGAGCGTCAGGGTTTCAAAGACGTTCATCAGCTGGAGGGCGGCATTTTAAATTATATTCAGCACTACCCGGATGATCAGTTTGAAGGGGAATGTTTCGTGTTTGATCAGCGTGTCGCCTTAGATCAAAAATTAAAGCCAACCGTTAAGTATAATTTGTGTCCGCATTGCGGCCAACCGGCGACTATCGCGATCACTTGCAAAAGATGCGATTCAAGTGCGCATCTTTGTGATGACTGTGAAAAGCTAGACTGGAAAAATGCAACCTGTTCAAAAAACTGCGCGTACCAATTGGAATTACATCCGGATCGAAAAGGCACGAGGCAGGATCTTTATCTAAAAACAAAAAATTAGTTGTGTTTCGTGGTAAAAATAATCGTGTATATCGCTTCTAAAGCCACAGCCTTCGTTTTAATTCTAGCCGGAATAAATCTTAATTTGTTCGCGGCCTGAATCGCCACTTCATCGAGTCCGTAACCCAAACTATTTAAAGGCGTGATTTTTCGAACGCTTCCACTTTCGTCGACCAGAATTTTTAAGCGAATTTTTCCTTCGATTTGATTTTGAATGGCGGCCTCTGTCCGTTGAACGGAACTGGTCACTTCTTTCATGTTTAAAACGCGAACTCCTTCGGTCACTGCATTTTCATCGCCTAAAGTCGGAAGCGTGTTTTCGGCAGCTTGAGTTATTGATTCGGAAGATTTTATTTCGGGATGAGTTACGGCGTCGACCGCGTCGGAAGCGGCAGAGTTAACAGTCTGTGTTTTTTCAAAAGCCTTTTCGCTCGCTTTTTTCTGTGGACCACGAAAATTTTGATCTACTTGAGGCAAACCTGTTTGTTTTTTCTCGGAAACAAAAGTGGCGGTAGTGACTTCAAATATATTTTTATCTTGGTTTTCCTGAGAGGCGACATTTAATAAAATAAGTAGGCCGAAAAAAATTCCGTGAAGTAAAACAGAGAGTAGTAAAAAAATCTTTTTTGACTTACGAAATCGCATAGAAACTTATTTTAATATCATCCCGTAGGCCCCGTTGCGAAATACTAATTCAAAAATTAGAGCGCATGATCTGTAATTTGAGGCCTTTTTTTAAGCAAATGTTCAAATTAAAAGCATTTTTGCGTGCAGGATTCTCCGACCATGGTTACTCGGGGTGCCAGGCACTCAGCAGTTCCCAGGTGACGTATAAAACCCCAGTCCGTGTTTTTAGGTTGGATTATTTTTTTTTCGAAGTGCGCTAAGCACGCTTGCTCGCCCATTCCGACGAAGGCGTTTCTCATTTTTGAAGATTCATCGAGGTAGTCTCTCACCGCATATTTGTTAATCCCAATGCCGTTTTTTGACGGACTACTTTGCGTGATGATGATTTCAAAATTTTTATAGTTCAGTGAGCGGCACTCTTTAGCTGATTTTAATAATTTAAGACCGAAAGGATCTGCACTCACCGTATCAATCGTAACCACGTGGCCGTGAACGCCCACCACATCACCGGCTTGCACTGAATTTTGGGGGGTTAACGTGATATTTTTAAAACACGTAAATCCAGATTGAGCCGCGTCGATAAATTTATCGGACGTTTGCCGGATGAAAATTGTTTTATTATTCACGTTTGGCTTGTAGCGAAGCCCCGCAACCGCAATCGCCGAAGAAATGTAGGCCGAGCAATCAACCCCTAAGGCTTTTGTTCCGGTGCCGGCATCTTTTTGAAAGCTAATGGTATTTCCCGAAATATAAGGTTCTCCGCCGTAATCATAAATCAGCGGATTATTTTTAACATCCGCGCAGTTTGATTCCGAAGCCAGGCCCCGGATATAATAATGAGAATTCTGCACCGCTTTTAAATTAGTCACCAGACGCTGGCCGCCGATACCATCAGCATGCGTCCCCACCCGGCTGATTCCAACCACGGACGGTGTCGCGTGATCCATTTCCGGAAGATCAAGTACGCGACAACTTTGATAAGCTGTTGCAAAAACCATTTTTGTCCCCAGCGAAAGCTTTCCGGGAATCAAGGCCGTAGATTTTAAGACTGAATTTGGAATTGTAGCTGAGTTTGCAGCTGTATTCTGTTCAGGGTGTTCACGGCACGGCATATCCATTTTTTCGCTCAGGGATTTAATATTTAAGAGGTGCTGGTTAATTTTTTCAGTGGTTTTTATAATATGAGCTTGAGATTGATCTTCCATTTCATATTCGATTAATTTTTGGATTTGCTCTTTCCAAGTTGTTTTAGAATTTTCTTTCGATTCGGAAAGCAGAGTTTCGGTTAAAAGATGAAGTTCTGTTTTTAACGCTGCCACATCTTCATAACTTTTTGCTGTTAGATTTTTGGCGTTAAATACCGAATCCATTTTAGTATCGATTTGCTGATTCATGTTTTTGATGCTCGGAACAAATTGCTCACGGTCAATCATCTCGTAGAAAGCATCGAAGACTTTACTTTTCACATCCACGCATCCAAGGGACTGAGAAATGTTTTCGCTAGCTAGTTGAACACTCTGGGAAGGGGCTTTCGCACAACTATAAAGTAATAAGCTGAGCGTGATGCCTTTCAATGATTCTTTTTTTAAACGATAAAATAATTTTTTTGGTATTGCTGTTTTCATAGCAATACCATCGGTATTTTAACTTTCGGATTTGAATTTACTTTTCGCGGATTAAGTCTTTAGTCGCGCTTTAGTTGTGCTTTAGTTGTCTTCAAACTTCATTTTGTAAAAATTTTTGTGCCTCGACACGATTTTTATTCAGATGTTTAGCAACCTGATCGATTAACGTCCTTCGATCAATCGGTTTCGTTAAATGATCGTCACAACCGGCGTTAATCGAGTTTATGCGCTCTTGCTTTAAGGCATGAGCTGTTAACGCAATAATGGGTCGGGCGTAGCCTTTTTCTCGCAGTTGCGCCGTTGCTTTGTAGCCGTCTAGTAGAGGCATTTGAATATCCATTAAAATAATCTCGTAGTCATGGGCTAAAGCTTTACGCACACCTTCGATTCCGTCCTGAGCACAATCGACCACGGCACCAGCAGCGACCAAGAACTGAGAGATAAGATTTCTGTTATCACCAGAATCATCCACCACCAAAATTTTCTTGTTCTGAAGAGCATTTTTAACAAAGACTGCCGCTGGTTCCATCTCTTTTAAATTCAAATCCAACTGGTGAATGAAGTTATTGTTATCGGCAATTTTTACTTTTATTTCTACCAGGAAAGTGCTGCCTTCATTTAATTTACTTTCTTTAATGTAAGCGTTTCCGTTAAGAGCTTTAGCCAGACGAAGCGAAAGAGCCAGACCTAATCCAGTACCGCCGAAACGACGTGATTTCGAACTATCGGCCTGAACGAAAGGCTGAAACAAATTGTTGGCATCATTTTCATCTATCCCAATTCCCGTGTCGGTCACGTGACAACGAAGCAGTCCTTCCTTCGGATTTTCATCATCTGGGTGCCATGAAATTTCAAGTTCGACTTTTCCACTTTTAGTAAATTTTAAAGAATTTCCAATAATATTCACTAGGATCTGACGGTACCTGGCCGGGTCAGTGATAATTTTAGTAGGAATGGGTGACGAGCACTT
>JAYTHR010000059.1:0-1935 GCA_043732425.1 Bdellovibrionales bacterium | reverse complement strand
CATCGCCATAAATCATTTTGCCGAAATGATCGACAACACCAATTCGGTCCGCGTCACCATCAAAACCAATTCCAGCAACGGCGCCGGTAGCTAAAACTTTTTTAGACAAATCGACTAAATTTTTCTCGACCGTCGGATCCGGGTGATGGTTTGGGAAAAGACCATCGGGTTTTTCAAATAAAATTTCCGGGTGTAGCCCCACTGCTGCAAAAAGTTTTCGTGCGATTATGCCGCCCGCACCGTTTCCGCAATCTAGAACAACATTCACCGGCCCTATTGTTCCAAATTCTTTTTTATACCGCTGAATATATTCCGGAAAAATATCGTATGATGAAATCGAGCCTTCGCCAGAAATAAACGAGCCTACCTGCATGATTTTTTTAAGGGCTTGAATCTCGTCGCCAAAAATAGTTGTCTTACCCAACGATATTTTAAATCCATTAAACTCAGGGGGATTGTGACTACCGGTGACCATGATGGCGCCATCCAGATTTAATTCAAAGGTGGAAAAATAGCACATCGGTGAAGTTACGAGCCCAAGAACTAAAACATCGGCACCTGAATCTTTCATCCCTTGAGTTAATTTTTCAATGATTGGCACCGAAGATAGGCGCGCATCGTAGCCCACGGACAGCTTCATTTTTTGTTTTCCAGTTTTTTGCAAAACATAGGCGCAAAAAGTTTTTCCAAGCTGATAAGCAAAGTCTAAATCGAACTGCTGGTTATAAACTCCGCGGATGTCGTATTCTCTGAAAATGACCGGATCAAACATTTTTACCTCGAAGTAAAATTAAATTAAGTCGTATAGCATCTAACATAGATGCTGGATTTGCCAAGTTTTTATTATATATGTCGAAAGCAGTTCCATGATCAACGCTTGTTCTTACAAAAGGTAGGCCAATCGTGATGTGGACACCCGAATCTTGGCCATGAATCATTTTAAACGGAATTAAACCTTGATCGTGATACAGACAAATAAAAACCGAGAATTTAGACCAGTTCGAAGGAAAGAAAGCAGTGTCTGGAACCAATGGGCCAACAATGCCGACGGGGATTTTTTTTAGGAATTTTTTCTCGAAGCTTCCCAGCATTCCCTTTTCGCCCGCATGTGGATTCAGCCCCAGTAGTGCGATTTTCTTCCGCGATCGAAGCAAAAGTTTAAGTTTTTTTGCAGATTCAATGGAATTTAAAATTGTTTTTTTGTTCAGGAAATTGGGAACGTCACTTAACGGAATATGATCTGAGGCCAAAAGCACGTTAAATTTTTTTCCAACAAAAGCCATATGCAGCTTGGCTTTTGGCAACAGCATCCGAAAGGCGCCGGTGTGACCCATAAATGGTAATCCAGAACGCTTCACTAAAACTTTAGATAGCGGGCCGGTTGCCAGGCTATCAAAATCTTTTTTGATACAAGCCTTGGCGGCCGACAAAACCCATTCTGCGGCTGATTCGAAAAGCGATAAATCTACGAGAAGATTTTTCGGCACTTTGTTTTTCTTGATCAATAGGTTCACAAACTGCAGAGCCGACCTTTGATCTGAAAATGTCACGCGCATAAATTTCTGATCCAAAAGTTTAAAATACCTTGGCTGCCGCTTTTCTTGATTCCGATCGCGGTAAAGAAAAAAAACAACTTTTTTCTGAGGACCTAGCTTTGAAAGCGCTTTACAGGCAACCTCGAACCCGATTCCCAGTGGGTCCCCGGTTGTTAACGCAACTTTTTTATAGATTGGTATCGTAGATTTTAATGTAGGCATCTTGTTTTTTTGACTCAAACCAGTTTTTCAATTGCCGCGCAAAATTTCGTTCAATTAACGCGGCTTTGATATTCTCTTTATATTTCAAAAACTGAGGATCCACTGTCGTCTTTTTAGCCAATAGTTTAAAAATGTGGTAGCCCTGTTTGCTTTTAACAATTTCTGTGTGATCACCAAC
>JAYTHR010000058.1:0-6723 GCA_043732425.1 Bdellovibrionales bacterium | reverse complement strand
AATTAATTCTAAAGACCAAGCGGTCGGGTACGGGTATGGATCCGGGGTGGGTTTCGAATTTATTTTAGGGAACGCCAAAAACAGCAGTTACTACATGGCCTACGGAGAAATTGGTTTTCGCGATGAGCGGACAAATTTAGCCAATGTGAATCAGTTCCAGGTGAGTGGCTTAACGGTCTCGCTAGGATTTGGATTTTAAGTTAGCTGGCTTTTGAGTCTGAATCTTTTTGCTGCTCAAGATAGGCTTCTAAAAGAGCGTGCAGTGATTTTTTCTGATCATCTGACATTTCGAAAAAACTTAAACGTTGAGTTAAACCTTCGCCGACCGAGCGGGCGTTCAGCTTCAGGCGAGAATGAGATTCCAGTTTTGCATTTCGATTCAGAATAATGATTTCAAAAATCACACCGTAGTAATCAAAGGGTATGTTGTCCTCTAGTAATGAGCCGGACAGCGAGATATTTTTCGAAGAGCTGCGAAATATATTTCCTTTAGCAGAAATTAATAAAATTTCAATTTTGAGCTCGTGCCGTCGTTCACGCCAGCCATATTTCATCTTATCTTGAAGTTTTTTAAAATTCACATCGGGCTTTTTAGAATCTGACCACGTCATTTCATCGACGTCATAATTTTTTTGCTCCCATGAATTGGGGCTCTGGCCGGGATGTGAATCTTCATCAAAAGCGACGCCCGAATAACTTTTAGTAATCTCTTTATGTTTTTTCTTACTGAGCTTATTCATTTCCAAAACATCTCGAATTTTCGTGTGCTTCAAGGTGTGTTTAACGGTAGATGCATCCGAAATTTTTGCTGAAAACTGAGTGATAAAGAAAGTCTGATCACTTTTAATAAAAAGTTCCAGGGGCTGCCAGCTGCCCCAGCCTGTCGTCCACACAAAAAATCGTCGCCATTCTTTTGGCTTCATTTTTAAAATAGCCATTTGAGCTTCTTCGGAAGTGATGGGATTTGATTGGGTCTTAGAAAGTGAATCGTAAAAGATCCATTTGCGCTCTTCGGTCATGGTCATGTTATCGGAGTAAATTTCAAAAAAATAAGATCCGCGAAACTTTTAGATTTTTAACTAGACTTTCAGGCAGCTGACCCAGTGTTCCGAACCGCGATCAAGAAGTTGCGGGGCTGTTTGGCGGCATTCTTCAGAAGCCAACGGACAGCGTGGATTAAAGTGACAACCAGATGGTGGATTAATTGGCGAAGGAACATCTCCGGTTAAAATTATTCTTTCGGCACGTGGCTTCGGATCAGGAACCGGAATCGCCGATAATAAAGCTTTTGTGTAAGGGTGCATTGGATTTTTATAAAGTAGATCCGCGTCCGCCATTTCAACTATCTTACCTAAGTACATCACGGCAACGCGTGTAGAAACGTGCTCGACCACTTTAAGATCATGGGCGATAAAAACGTAGGTCAGACCCAGCTTTTGTTGCAACTCCATTAATAAATTAATGACTTGCGCCTGAATCGAAACATCTAGCGCCGAGACGGGTTCATCGCAAATAATTAAATCAGGATTCACGGCTAAGGCCCGTGCAATTCCCACGCGCTGACGTTGGCCGCCGGAAAATTCATGGGGGTAGCGAGACAAATGCTCGGGACGTAACCCGACCAACTTAATCAATTCTTGAACGCGATCATTGCGATCTTTTTGCGATGTAAATAAATTATGAATAACTAAAGGCTCTTCTAAAATTGAGCCGATGGTCATGCGCGGATTCAGCGAAGCGTACGGATCTTGAAATATAATTTGCATGCTTTTACGAAGTTCTCGCAGCTGCTCGCCTTTGAAATTTGTGATGTCTTGGTTCTTAAAAAATATTTTACCGCTGGTGGGTTGAAGTAATTTAATTAACGATCGACCTAGGGTTGATTTTCCGCAGCCAGATTCGCCGACCAAGCCCAGAGTTTCGCCTTTTTTTAATTCGAAAGAAATTCCTTGAACGGCTTGCACGGATGCAATTTGACGAGAAAATAACCCCCCGTGAACTGGGAAACTTTTGACGATATTTTCGGCGCGTAAAATAGAATCTGACATAATTATACCGAAGCCTCTTGTTGAGTTAAGTTCGAATTGTAACAGGCGACGCGGTGAAGTCCGCGCAGATTTTCTAATTCGGGTTCTTTTTGACGGCAAATTTCCGAAACAAATTTGCAGCGATCCTGAAATCGACAGCCCTGAGGCAACTTATATAAATTAGGAACTAATCCCGGAATGGTTTGTAAGGTTTTTAAACGGGCGCCCGTTTCAAAATGAGGAATCGATTTCAACAAACCAATGGTATAAGGATGGCGGGGGCGATAAAAAATATCCTCAACGCTTCCGTATTCCACAACTTTTCCGGCATACATAACTAAAACTTCTTGGCACATTTCGGCCACAACACCCAAGTCATGCGTGATCAGAATCATTCCGGCGTTAAATTCCTTCTGCACTTTACGCATCAGATCTAAAATCTGAGCCTGAATCGTAACGTCAAGGGCCGTGGTCGGCTCATCGGCGATTAAAAGCTGCGGGTTACAGCTCATAGCCATCGCGATCATCACGCGCTGGCGCATTCCACCTGAAAGCTGGTGGGGATATTCGTGATATCTTTTTTCGGGAGCCGGCATTCCAACTAAGGTTAACATTTCGATCGCGCATTTTTGAACTTCTTTGGGCGATAATTTTTTATTGTGTTGCGAAACCGATTCTCCGACCTGGTCACCGATAGTAAAAACAGGATTCAAAGACGTCATAGGTTCTTGGAAAATCATGGCCATCTGATTTCCCAAAATGTCTCGCATTTGCGAATCGGACTTTTTTAATAAGCTTTCATTTTTGAAAATCACGTCGCCCGATTCAATCAAACCTGGCTTTTGAATCAAGCGCATGATCGACAAGGCTGTTTGTGATTTGCCACACCCAGATTCGCCGACGATCCCTAAGGTTTGTCCTTTTTTGACATTAAAGCTGACATTATCAACGGGATAGATTGTGCCATCTTCAGTGCGATACTTCGTACGTAAATTTTTAACTTCAAGTAGTAAATCAGACATCTCTTGTTTATACCTGATAGTTTAAAGAATCAGCAAATAGAAAAAATTAAAAGAGGCTATTTAAATCTCTGAAACTTTTTAAAACGCGTTCGGGTTTAAAGATTTCAAGCTCCTCCGGCGTTGAATATCCGTAGTGAACCGCTATCTTCGAGCACGAGGCGGCGATGGCCGACTGCATATCGGGTCGCCCATCGCCAATCATCCATGTTTGTGCCGCAGTCATGCCCGCTTTTTTCATAACGTGCAATAATGGCAGGGCCGATGGCTTTCTTTCAGGTAAAGAATCGCCGCCAATAATTTCAACCCAAGGAAATTGATGTATTTTAAAATGATTCAATATCTTAATCGTGGGATGAATACTTTTATTCGTCACGATGGCCTTGGGACCTTTATAGGATTCTAAAAAATCGAAAACGCCGGGATAAAGTTCAGTATGTTGGGTCATATTATTTTCATAAATAGTTAAAAATTCATTTACTTTCTCAAGATTTTCATCGGATTCGATGGTGTATTCTGGAAAAAAATCATTAACTAGTTTTTTAAGTCCATCACCGATATGAGAAACCAAAGTCGGGTAGTCCACCGTAGCTTTTTTATGTTTCCAGAGCATTTCATTGATCGCTAAATGAATGTCTTTCGCAGAATCAATCAGAGTTCCGTCGAGATCAAAAATCAAAAGTGGCAAATTTTTAATAAAAGTCATAGAGTTCAAGTATGAGAAAAATTGTTCGAAAAAGCTATGAGTATATTGAATCTCTGGGGCCTACTGAGAATGAACCTATGCAGAAATCAAGGCAAGCGTCGGAATCCCTGGGCCTTGATGCGATTTCATTATCTGCGACCGAGGGAAGTTTAATTCAGTTTTTCATCGGCTCTTGTGGCGCCAAAAAAGTGGTTGAAATTGGAACATTAACCGGACTTTCAGCGCTTTATATTTTACGGGCCTTGCCGTCGGATGGGCAACTTTGGACACTAGAAAAATCAACGCAGCATGCAGACCTGGCGGCGGAAGTGCTGACAGACGAACGCTGCAGAATTCTGGTCGGAGATGCGGAAATTAAAATGCAGGAATTAAATTCTGAGGGGCCTTTTGACGTTATTTTTATTGATGGAAACAAAGCGGCTTACCTAACTTATTTTCAGTGGGCCGTTTCGAATACTCGTCCCGGTGGCCTTATTCTTGTTGATAACGTTTTTTTATCCGGCGCCGTTTGGGGAGATCAAACTACCCAACGCTTTAATGAAAAACAAATCGCGGCCGTAAAAAAAATGAATCAATTGGCCTTTGAAGATTCAAAGCTATCTTCGGTTATTATTCCTACGGATGAAGGTCTGCTGGTTTCAAGAAAAATTTGATATTATTTGAATTTGTTTAAAGATTTTAAAAAACTTTCAACACTGGGTTTGTACTCGCTGGGAAAATCACGAAGCCCATTAAGATGGGCCGCCTCGGGAAGGCTTAATTTTTCCCACTGTAAATTTTTGCAGGGCTCAAACACCAGATCAATGTCGCCCGGTTTAATTAATGGATCCTTCCAACCCCGAATGCTCAAAATTCTGAAACCTTCGGGAAGTTTTCGCAAATCTTCACGAATATGTTTATGCAGTTCGGGACTCCAGCCAAAGGCAAGAAGCGGGGTTGCTGCCAAACGTAAGGGTAAAAAGCTAATTTTGATCGAGTGAGTATAAAGATTATATGCCGACGTTAAAAAGTTAAAAGAGGGCCCGCTGTCCGTGATCAGCCCTTCAATATCGAAAGGCTTGCGGCGCGCCAAAGCTTCAATCGCGCAGGCGGAAACGTTTGAAAAGGAATAAATTATTTTTTGCGGATAATTCTTCAGTAAATCAAGATGCTCTTCGATCTGATCAGCCATCGCATGTTTTAATCCAAACTTTTTAGAAATTAAAGAATAAGGAAGACCATAGTGATCTTTAATTTTATCTTTAAGATTAAAAGCATAAGCGTCGTAGCCAAGACTATTAACGAATTGGATATGACGGCGTAAAGCTTTTTTATTTCCCTGATAAAAGTGAACAAAAAATACCAAAGCCGCATGTTTTTTTTCAGCGGCTTTGTAAATCTCACCTTGATCAGGGTATATCATCTTAAAATTCCGATCTTAGTGTTTAGGGTTCTGATTTTTTGTAGGCCACAGATCAGTCCAATGAATTCCGTTTGTTGCCCCGGCAGAATCGACCTGCGCCACCTCATCCATAGAAGATTTAGAAACGATAACTTTTTCAAGCGCGGTTTCCGATAAGACCTTCCCGCAAGCTTCCATAACGGCTTCGGAATCAATCTGGTGAAAATGATAAATTTCATCTGGGCGTCCACACTTCGAGTGTTTTCGAACCGCACATGTTTCGTGGCGAACTCCGACGATAGAACCTAAATTATCAAGTAACCCGGCTTCCCCATCATGAACGCTTACAATCGGAACGCGGCGACCCGAAACGGTCATCAGTTCTGCGGATCCTACGTCTGAAGTTTTATTTAAATAAAGATTAGAGTTAACCCCTAAAGTATTTTTTAAATAATCGTAATCATTTTCGTGCGCTAAAATTCCGCACACTAAGTCTGGCGACGTCACGACGATGACATTGGCGTAAATTCCGCGAGCTAATAAGCTTTCTGAAGCCTTGATCGCCTCAGTGGTCAATGAGCCCATCGAGAAAATATGAACCACGTTGTCCCCGGGTTCGTAGCCTGCGTATCCACGGTAATCAATTAAAAAGTAGGCGCCCTTTAGGACATCATTTCGTAAAGTCGTTAAAATTTCAGATTCTGATTTAGCAGGCACCTCTTCTTCATTGCTGCCTAATTGAAGTGGAAACTCGGTGCGGGCTAACTTCACGGAACTATCTTGCTTAAAGCGAGATTGCTTCGTCAGAAACTTCATCAAATCTTTTTGATCTGTCCCGCGAGTCACTAAGCGAAGTAAGGTTCCTGATCGGCCCGAGTTATCATTTAAAACATGCCGCTTCATCGTGTCTGATAAAATCCAGTCCAATTCTATGCAATAGAAAGGCTCCCAAGTGATTTGATTTGGAATTTGAAAATCAGATTTCCAACCATGCTGCGCGCCTTCCGGAGATAATGTCACGCCAGATGGAGTTCCCACACAAATAAAGCTCGATTTCCAATACTGATTGTAAAAATATTGATCCAAAGCGCGCTTGATAAAAAAATCATATATTGTCATCAGTGGCATAATCGGAACGCCGATGATGTCGCGCATTTTTCCGAAAGATCCGGCACAACTCATCACATTACCCTCAGCGATTTCAAAACGTAAAAAGCGGTCTGAAACTTCTTCGCCAGGAACTAAATCAGGAAGTTTGTTATCTTTCACGCCTAAGTCGGCTTCTAAATCAGTAACCACCGGAGCGCCGAAAATTTTACCATCCATCGCCGGATTTAAATTTGTTGATGTTCCCACATCAGGGGCCATGGTCATAAAAAGCTCGCCCGCCGTTCGCCATGCGGCTTCAGTTTCCGATAATTTTGTCTTATCGGCATTCGCGATCCGAGTTAATTTTGCGGTCAATTGTCCCAGCATCCACTGCGTGTGAGGGTAGCTAGCCATCTTAGTATTAATATCTAATTTTTCTGGAATGCTTCCTAGCTTTTCAATTTGTTCGAGGAAGAATTTTTCGTTCTTAGCTTTCAAAGC
>JAYTHR010000057.1:0-19206 GCA_043732425.1 Bdellovibrionales bacterium | reverse complement strand
ATGGAAGTGGCGGGGGCGGTGGATTTGGAACCGCAAACTGGAGATTTTCTTTGGGTGGCGGCTACGGCTTAACTTACAAAATGAGATTCGATTCGGCGTCTTACCCTGTCGTTGGTTCGGGCCGTGCTGAGTTTGATCACGAAACGGCTTTGTCGCTAGAAGCAGATGCGCGAAGCTTGCCGATCATGTCCTGGGGATTTATCGCAGCCTTGAGCATCGATACACCACGAAAAATGACTTCTGGAACCTTCACTCAATCTTCAGGGGCGGCTTTCGGTTATTCAACAGTCGATGTGCCTAAGCTGCAAACTACGGCATTACTAATAAATGCCGCGTACCGCATGAACGAGTTTTACGTTCCCTTCGGTCTTAACTATGCCGTTTTTAAATATACTCCCCGATCAAGCTTCGGAGGTTCCGCGACCGCAATGGGGGGGATCGGTGCTCAATTCGGTGCGGGTATTTACGCGACGGAAAACGTATTGATCGAATACATTTACCAACTGACTGCGTATAAGCATAGTCTTGATTATGGCGGCGGTATTGTCGAAGATTATGGTTCTGGCTTTATCACAAGCACATTTTTAAAAGTGAAATATTTATTTTAGTTTTTTAATATGTTCGCCGCACGATGGCAGTTCCGCTTAAGCCGGACTCTTGACTCCAGATTGTTTTGTAAGTGAAGCTCACGTCATGAAAACACTTCTTACGGCTTTCGTTTTATTCATGTCATCTTCACTTTTCGCCGCAGATTTTTATGCAGGTCACTGGCAGGGATCCGGCTTTTTAGAATCACAGGGCTCTGCCGCTCGAGCGGCGATCAAAATGGATTTGCGCATCGATCAACATTCCAGCTTTTTAAATATCACCGATTGCTGGGAAACGGACTTGGGATCGAAGTGCAACAAAAGTCATTACGAGATTCTCAATCAAGGTGATGTGTTTGAAAACGGTGTCAAGATTGGTGATATTTTTCCTCAAGAAATTCGCATTTTCATCGGCAATCCGCAAGTTTCCGAACAAATGGTATTTGAACTGAATGGAAAATCTCAGCTGCTATTCCATTACACGACTTTAAATCTTGATGGGATCATTGTATTTAGATCGGGTGAATTAGCACCGCAGGCAAATTGAAAAAGAAAGATTTAAAGATGAAGGTAGAATAAAATGAAGAATTTTTTTAATCATCTGCTAAAAAATAAATTAAAAAATTTAGTCACGGCCGCATTTCTGCTTCAACTTTCTGGCTGTACGACGTCAATAAAAGTTTACGAAAATGAAATGCCAAAGTTAATTTTAGAAAACTACTTTAACGGCGCCATGGTGGCTCACGGACTCGTGATGAGTCGATCGGGGCAGGTCACGCGTCGGTTTAAGGTTCATTTAAACACCGTCTGGAAAGACAATATCGGAACGCTTACCGAAGATTTTTTATGGAATAACGGTGAAAAAACCCAGCGGATCTGGACGATAAAAAAAATATCTGAGGGTCATTACGAAGGCTCTGCAGCTGATATTCTAGGGGTTGCGGTGGGTGAACAGGCGGGTAATGCCTTTCACTGGAGCTATGAAATGAATTTACCCGTTGATAGCACAACGTACCACGTGCACTTTAATGACTGGATGTATTTAACGGACGAAAAAATTCTGATCAATAGAGCTCAAATATCCTGGTTCGGAATTCACGCGGGCGAAGTACTAATTTCTTTCACGAAAGACTAGTTTACTTCGCAGCCTTCACTTTGTATTTCGCTAATGTCTTCGCGGCCGTGCCATCTTTTTTCAGACGTTCGATCACAGTATTAAATGACGCTAATTGCGTGGCATCCATCGATTTTTTTGAAAAAGCGAATTCCAAATTATTATCTGCTAAACTCATCCGAACTTCGATGGGTGAAGCTAATTTTTCGGCGTAGTATTCAAGAACATCTTGTGCGCCAATAATAACTCCTTTATCGCCGTAACGACCGCCAATAAGTTTCTTAATCAATGTTTCCGTATTTACTTCATCGACAAGTTGCATGGTCGGCACTTCGACTTTATGTTTGATGGCTAGACTACCGGTAGCAGATCCACGAACCGCTGCCACGTTCCAACCCGCCAAATCGGACAGCTGAGTGATCTTCGGAGTTTTTACTGTTCCGAAATAAGCGACGCTAGATAAAATAACGGGTGACGAAAACGTTGCTGATTTCTCACGTTCCGGGGTAGACGCAAAAGCTAAAGCCCCGTCAATTTCATTATTATCCATCATTTGAAAGATGCGAGCTGTGGGTGCAATAATTAATTTACATTTCACTTTTAATTCGGCGCAAACTTGATTTGTGAAGTCAGCAATAGCTCCGGTGACGGTAGCCCCTTCTTGCCAGATGTAGGGAGGAAACTCTTGACCAGCGAAAATGTATTCCTTCGCATGGCTCGTTTGAGTTATTACGGCGATACTTAAAATAAAAAATGTAGAGAGGCGACGCATAGAATCCTTTGCAAATAGGTTTATTTAATTGTCTCGTATGTGAATCGGTTAGCAAGTCATTTTTATGAAGTCTGGCACGTGCAGAAATTTTAGAAAGTTCGAACAAAATTCAAACAAATTTAAACAATTATTTAAAACACTAAGATTTGTATATCGGAATATCCATTTAAACAGGAACCCTACGGGTTCGCTACTTTGAGCCCATATTTTTCAAGGGTTACTTTCGCAGTTCCAGCCTTTTTTATTTTTTGGTCTTTTAGTCTGATCGAGTGATCAAAATTAATCCAGAAAAATAACCAGACAGCCTTCGTTATTTTTTCCATTCGGTAGCTTTTCGTAAGCCCAGTGATATCCAGCAAGCTTCAGATACTTAATCGTTAAACCCTGAACTACGCCTGTTCCCTTACCGGTCATGATACGCGCTTTTTTTAAACTAGATTTTGACACCTGAACTAAAAAACGATCGATAGCGTCTTCAACTTGATCCGACTTGTAACCGTGTAGATCTAATAGATCCTTGGCCATAAATTACCTTTGGTTTTTTGTTTCTTGCCACTTCTGTTATCGGAATTATTTTTAATAACTAGCGACTGGTAGCAAAAAAAAGAATGTTTCATTTCAAGGCACCGGGCTTACGTTAAGTTTTGGCGGGTTTCGAAATCAGCGTGAAATAAAACGAAAGCCCGCAAGAATTGAAGTGAAATTTTTTCCGGCCGCATTTGAAATCTCTTGACCGCAGGACGCGTAAAACTGAATTGAATTTGAAAGACCGACTAGGACTCCGGTGTTGACCTGCAGTAAATTTTCTTGATCCGGGGGTGATTGAATTAAGTTTCGTACCGTTCCGACTTCGGACATCCAAGAAACACTACGAAGAACGGGAATTCCTAATCCAAGACGAAAAAAACCGGAATCACGAGTGTCCGCACTCAGAGATTTTGTATAACCGAGATTAACGGCCAAAATGATATCTCCTTGTTCTGATTCGGCTATTTTTTTTGCTAGCAGTAACGGCCAGGTGATGGCCGAGCTGGCTCGAAACGTTTCTGCCAAGCCTTCTAGGGGATTGGTAAATTCAAGTTGAGGATAAATTGAAATCTGTAATTTCGATGTGTCGTTTTCAAAAAAAAGATATTTAAATCCTAATTTGGAATAGGAAAAATTTGTTTCTTGCGTGAGTTTTGACTGATTTAAGGTTCGGGCAATTTCGTATTTCAATTGCAGATTATCGCCAATTCCATAATTGATATCTAATAGCGGAGCCTGAAAAACTTTTTCCGAAGATGTCAGTTCACCGCTGAAGACCACATTAATTTCCCAAGTGTTGCAACCCGGAGTCGCGGGATCATCGATCAGTAAAGGTGGTGACTGCGGAGATGATTCCACGCCGTTATGGACAGTGGACTTACAGTGCGCCGTGAAATACTTAAAACCGTCAGAACTTTCAGCGAATGCAACGGGTGTTCCCAAAAGAAAGACCCAAAGAATAAAATGTTTCATCGAACTCCAACCTGACTGCCATTAAACTTAAACGTGTTGCTGAAAATTGTCAGGAAAACAAAAGTCTGGCAATAGGTTTTCAGTCACGGCAAAGGCACGAATCTAAATAAACAAGCGAAAGCTCAGATCAGATAAAATTTATATTATTTTGCATCGGAAAAGCGGATTTAATTTCACGAAAACCAAGACCATCGTCGCGACAGTTCAGAAGCTGGCCTTTATCACCCGGCGACTCGTTAGATAAGATAAAACTTGGAAGATCAGGGAAAAAAAATGAATAAAATAATCCTCACTTACCTTTTGTTATGCGGCTGCGCCCACCAAGCCATCCTTACGAAGTCGGCGCCTACTGAAATCATGCGGCAGCCTGCCTTGGCGGGAAGTAGCTCGCTTTACCCAGACCCTGCAAAAACGCCCGGAGTCGTTCGTCGCGCCACCACCGAGAGCGACGTGTGTACCACTGGTTTTACAAGCACCATTCGAAATGTCAGTGGGGGAACAAAAAATGAAGTTTTTATTTCCTACTTGGGTGCAGTTCCTAATAATCCGAATGATTACGAAATCGATCACTTCATTTCATTAGAGCTGGGCGGGGCCAACGATATTCGAAATCTTTGGCCGCAGCCGTATGCACCCTTACCGGGAGCCCGTCAAAAAGATGTAGTCGAAACTTACTTGAAGCACGAAGTGTGTGCAAAAAGATTTACGCTGGATCAAGTTCAGCGCATTATTTCCATGGATTGGTACGCGTGTTATCAATCGATGCAACAGAAACAACCGTGCGCCGTTCCCGCGGGTAACCCCATCTTTGTCACGGTAGACCAGTAAGTATTCCGCGAGTCTAAGTATTTTTTGTATTTTATCAGTAAGTTGAAAATTAAATTTAATGCGTCTCATCGTCCTAGTTTGAGACTGCGTTTTAAATTTATACACTTTATAAAAAAAATGACCGTAGTCTTTAGCCTAATGGCATTTAAGCCGATTATAAAACGGAATTAATAAGTTTTAATAACATTTAAATAACAACTTCACTTCAAGTTGTTAGCCTGAATGAGCAACGAAAACTAAAAGCCTGAGGAGGTTTTGTGAACAAGAAGTTATTATTGATTGGTTTAGTAAGTAGTATGATGTCTTTAGCACACGCGCAATCAGACGATGTGAAATCCGCCGACACGAAAGAGATTCAAAAAGATCGCAAAGAATTGCGTCAAGATCGAAAAGAAAGAAATGAAGCTCAAGAGCAAGTGAATCTGGATCGTAAAAGGTTACAGCAAGATAAAAAAGATAAAGCGTCTCCGGATCAAATTGCTGCGGATAAAAAAGCTTTAGAAGCGGCTCGTGATGTTCGAAACAAAGACCAGGGTAAGGTCAATGCGGAAAGAAAAGACCTCGGTAAAGATGTCGGGGATCGCCGCGATGATCGTAAGGATGAAAAATCAGCGGATACTAAAGAGATTCAAAAAGATCGCAAAGAATTGCGTCAAGATCGTAAAGAAAGAAATGAAGCTCAAGAGCAAGTTAACGTTGATAAAAAACGTTTAGAACAAGATAAAAAAGAAAAAGCGTCACCAGAGCAAATGGTCACTGACAAGAAAGCTCTTAAAGAGGCCCGTGAAGTACGCAACAAAGATCAAGGCGAAGTGAATGCTGAAAGAAAAGAATTGCAAAAAGATGTCAGCGAGCGAAAAAACGAAAAGCACGAGCGGCACGAAAATAAGCGTAATAAAAAACACGAAAAGCACACTGGTTAGTTAGTTCAGAGTAAAAGCCTTGTTGATTTTTGCAAACAAGGATTTCAATTCTGGCCAATCTACCATCAGTTTATACAGAGCAATGAGCCCCTGGGGCTCATTGCCATTTGCGTGGACCAAGATAATGGAACCTATCGCGGCGACTTCACCATTCGCCAGCCAGGCATCAGCCGCTAAGGGGATTAGACCCCAACGTCGTAAAGTCTGGATATCATCCTGATTCGAGACTAAACCGGGGAATCGAAAAAATACGGAAGGTATGATTCCATTTTTCAAAAATAGTTTTTCATTTAGAAAGACTTCGTCCGCTAAGTTAATTCCGTCCGTCAGCAAAAAATTATGATCATTTGAAATCCCCTTGACGTAGGGATGTGTAAAGCTGTGATTCACCCAGGTAATATCAATCTGGTTTTCCCGTTGGAGCTTGAGCAGTTTTTGAAAATCATCGTCGTGATGTCGTAACCAGGAGCCACTCATCGAGATCGAAACGGGCACCGGCTTCGCAGAACCCGCACTTTGCTCTTTTTGAATTTTACGAAACAGTTCAATATCCATGGGAAGATGCGATGGACACAGGTCAATTGTCAAAAAAACCTGGCGATCTTTCCCAAGTTCGTGCTTGAGACCGTCGGCATGAAGGGGAAAAGGCGAAGCTGTTGTTTTTTCCAAAGCGCTGTCATAATTCGTAGTCCTTTGATCATCATGAGTTGCATCTAAATGATCGGTACAGGCGCGTAAGCAAGATTCGGGAACCAGATCGGTTGTTAAATCCTGATTATTTACATAAAGAACAAATTTTTTCTGCGCTAATTCTAGAACACGAATTGCGGTGACAGAAAGTTGACCTTCATCTAAGTTGCACTTTTTAAAAATAGGTTCATAGCGAGCTTCCAAATTAAATTGATTTTTTAAAATCAATTCTGAAATTTGGCCTTTACGGCAGCTGCCAGCTTGGGCGTTCGCTAACAAAGTCGTAAATAGTACCGAGATGACGCCCAGATATAATGCTAAAATAAAGAAAGGCTTGCTGCAAAAAACTCTCATGGCGGTAGTTTACAAAAAAGTTTGAACCACGACCCCTGTTATTATTCCAACAGTGAAAAATTCACACGAGTGTCTTAGGAAAGCTCAAATGTTAAAGAATATAAATTTGATTTATCGAAATTAGTAAGTCTAACTATTTGGGGAAAAAACGAATTTAACCAGAAATGAGTCCTTTATGAGAATGTTCTTATTTTTAATTTTTTCAGCTGCAAGTATCTTATGGGCCTCTGAGGCCAATCAGGAAGTTCGCACCTGCCGCGTGACGAGTCATCCTGATACCGGAGTGGAAGTAAAGATTATTAACGTGGGTGACCAGCCCGAGTCGGGCCTGTATGTCGCAGTCGTTCTTTCTGCAGGAAACATTCGCCCTCGTATTTTAGGTTCATATACCGTCAGGCCGCTAGCGCCCAACGGAGCCGGGATTACGGGCTATAGGGGTCCCCATTTTCTTCTAAAAATTGATTCTTGGGATCATACGATTTCTTTAAAAACCAGTGGTCCCCAGGCGGTTGCGATTGTGGGTAAGCCACCTTTTTCAAACTGCTTCTAGTTCAGGAAAAGTGGGTTAATTGTTTGTTTCTTAACTAAAAAGGCTGATCCGAAAATGGTGATGAACAAATCGACGCTTGCAGGTAAAATTGTTAAAAAATCAGAACCGGCCCGTTGATCGAGGCCATTTCATTGCGAGCTACTGCGAATCCTGGTAATAAAAGACGGATCTTATTTACTAATTAACGAAGGGATATGAAATGAAAAAAATAATGGTTTTAGTGTTAGCAAGTGCTTTAACAGCGACAACATCTTTTGCGATGGTCGCGCCTTACTATTTCAAAGGAAATGAAATAAAAGCTATTTTAGACAGTTCTGAAATTGCCACTAAGCTGAAGATGTCTGGTATTACTTCGATCACTTCTATTAACCAGAACACAGGTTACCGTATCGTGGCTGGATCATGTGCCGTAGACGTACAAATCGCTTACTTACCTAATCGGACTGTAGGCCGACCAGATGCTCCAATGAAAATAATTTTGAATGCAAGTGACGCCACTTGCGCTCAAAAATAAATTATAAAAACAAACTATAAAAATAAATTGTTAAGAGCTAGCTTATTACTAACGAAGTAATTCTTTTTTAAGGTCCGCTAACTTCGCGTCGGCGGGCTTTCCTAGCCAGATTGAAAAAATTTGCTCTAGAAATTCACCGGATCCGGGTACAACTTTAACCGACATGCTGTCCTCGATTAATAAAAAAGGCTCGTTATTTTTCCATAACCCCGTAACCGAAAAAGCTTCTGCTTTTTTAAATTCTGAAATCTCGGCGACGGTCATCATCACTGCATTCAATTCCGAGGATAACTTTTTAGTATTTATTTTATTAGATTCAAGGCCTTCTTTGAAAGACTCCGCAATCTTTTGTCCGGGAATGTCTCGAAGGAAAACTAAACGCAATTGAATCGGTCCGGCCGCTTTTAACGACGCTAATATTCCAGAATCTGTTTTAACTAATTTTTCAGGATGAGCCGCGAAAAATTGGGCCACATAAACCCGAACCGGAACTAATCCAAAAATTGCTTTTTTACGAAGAGCATGTGACACATTGGTTAACGTCGTTGAAGTATTCTCTGCAATGAGATCCCGCGATTTAAGTAGGGGTGTTTCTTCAAAGACCTCGGTCCCGCTAGCAGAAGTTATTGAATATTTTATTTCTTGCGCGGGCGAAGCTGCAGGAGTTTCGACCTTAACTTCGGCGGCAGAAGGTTGCTTGATTTCCGAAGGCGCCGTTTTTTTTGCATGGCTAATCCCGGAAATAGTTAAAGTTGCTATTATAACACTCATTTGTAGAAAATAAAAACGCGAAACTGGCATAAATTCTCCTTCAATTAAATTTCAATTTATCAGACAATTTGTGAGTCGTAGTGTCAATCTAAACACATTACTAGGACAAGAAATTAAGCTTTGTTAGGCTAGAAACTTATTTGGGGGATCGTTATGAAATTCATTTCTAAAATCAGCGGTGTCATTTTTTTGATTCTTTTCACAACAGCCGCTTTCGCTAAAGATTTAAATCATCGCCTAGGTGTGGGATTAAAAAATAATACGTCATTGAGTTTGCCGTCAGTCGCGGGCGTTTACTTCCCTTTAAGTGATATTGCATTTACCGCGGGTCTTGGAGTTGATACATTAAAAAATTATTCAAAGTTTCAGATTCACGGCGGAATACGTAAAGTTATTTTTGCAGAAACGAACCTTAATTTTTATGCTGGTGGCCAGTTAGGTCTTGTCAGTTACGAAAATCCTTTTGATGGGAAGCAGGGCGGAATTGAAATCCTATCCGTGTTCGGTGCTGAGTTTTTTCTACCGGGTTTAGAAAATTTAGGTTTTACGTTCGAAGCCGGGCTGGGATTAGCTTCTTTAGCCGATTTTCGGGTACGGACCGTAGCTGATGATCCCGTGCGCGCCGGAATTCTATTTTATTTTTAAAAAGAAGACTAAGTAAATAAATCAAGAACAAGGAGATCGCCATGAAAAAAATAATTCACACGGATCTGGCCCCGAAAGCTGTTGGACCCTATTCGCAAGCAGTGCAAATGGGCGAGTTTCTTTTTTGCTCGGGGCAGATCGCCATTGATCCGAAAACGCAGGAGGTCTTTACCGGGGACATTCGAAAGCAGACGGAAATGGTATTAAGTAATATTGAAGCCGTGCTGAAGCAGGTACATCTTAATTTTTCACACATCGTTAAGACCACGATCTACTTAACCAGCATGAGCGACTTCGCGGCCGTGAACGAAGTGTATGCCGCACGGTTCACCGCGAACCCTCCGGCCCGATCGACAGTGGCGGTCGCCGGTTTACCAAAGGGCGTGAATGTGGAAATTGAAATTTTAGCTCATTTTCATGCAGTATAGGCAAAAAAAGTAAAGCATAACTTAAAATCAATAGCGGGTAGCATGGTTCGACATCGTAAAAAATTATTTTTTATTTTTAGTGTCGTGCTGATTTTTGTCGTGAATGGGTGGGTTCAGTGGCAACACATTCGGTCTGAACCCGAAGCTAAAATGGCCGACGCGTCGTCGAATCCAGATTTAAGCGCCGACTGCGGAGTGGTTTTAACGGGTGCGCCGGGCCGGATTCGCGAAGCTTTCGAAGCTTTGGCGCAAAAGCGAATATTAAAACTAATTATTTCCGGCGTTTACAAAGAAACCCAGCTTCCAGAAATTTTCCCCCACTTGATCTTTTACCCGGAAATTTCTGAAAGTGATATTGTTCTAGAAAAAAAGTCAGAAAATACCTACGGAAATGCGGTGCAAAGTCTGGCGTTGGTTCAAGCTTTAAAATGCCGTGATATTTTATTAATCACGTCACAACTTCATATGTTTCGTGCGCACCGCATATTTTACCAAATCTTTCCGCACACCATTCCTATAAAAAAAATGGCGATCCCTAATCGGAAAGATTTCTCGCTTTTTGATGACCTTTTAGAAACGGTGAAGGCAAGCTTTTACGGGGTCGTAGGCCCCGTGCTGGCAGCAAAATAAAACCTTAGTCGGGGGCGTTTAAGTTTTAAAGAAAGCTTCCGATAGGTAAGCTGTGGGTGCATTAAAAACTTTTGAACTTGAAATGGTTTCTTTGCTAAATGTCAGCTTTCGCGTTGACGGTTTTGATCCCGTTTTAACTCATGTCGACTTCGAATTACCGCTGGATCAAAATATTCATGTGCAATCGTCTAACCCTTTTCATGCCGTTCATTTTTTGCAGATTTTAGCCGGTTTACAGAAACCCAGCTCGGGCTGCGTGATGTGGAATGAAAAAGATATTTATAATGATGAAGCTATAGATTTAAATCTGCATCAGTTTGTCAGCTGCTATTTCGAAAATCAACGGCCCCATCCGAAGAAAACAATTTTTGCCATTCTTCAGGAATCAGGCTTAATTGAATCTCGGATCTTTGAAATTCTAGAGCAATTTGAATTACAGAAGTGGACCAAAGCTCAATTTAAGGATGTTAGTTACGAAATTCAAAAAACAATTCAATTGATTGCGGTCATCTGTAAAAACCCGCAAATGCTGATTCTTGAAGATCCGGCATTAGGGCTATCCGAGACCGTGTTCCTAGAAATTTTAGATCTTATCCAATACGGACAGCGGCGCGGTAACTTGCGACACATTTATTTTACCAGTCACCATCCGACCGCACTACGGCACATCGATGCCACCACTTTGCATTTAGAAGATGGTTTACTTTATCTAGAAGAAAAATTAGACACGCGAAAGATATATAATTTTTAGCTTTTAAATTTGTGTTCCCTTCGGCCCCAAGGCACGCCATAATTCAGCCATGATCAAGTCCGAACTTTTAAGTTTATTATTTATTAAAAAGTTAATTCTTTCGAAACGATCGGGATCGTTGATTCGGCGAATTACCATTCTATCATTCAGTGCCATTGTCATCAGTCTAACTTCTTTTTTTATCGTGTTGTTTGTCATGAACGGCATGAATTTAAATATCAAGAAAAGAATCATGGCGCTAGAGCCCCATTTGACGACGTATCAAAAGCCCAACGAAGATCAGCAGGTTCAAGCCATTGTTAAGCACTCCGAAAACTTATTATTTCAGGGCTTTGATTTGATCTTGCGCACGATCGACGGTCAGTTCCGTGGCGCGCAAGCCACCGGTTACAACGCCGTCGGCTTAGAAACTTGGATGAGTCATTTAAAGAACTTAAAAAATGAAGAGCAGCAAGATCGCCAATTTGAAGCGGATCTGGCGGCTTTAGTTTTAGACACCAATGAAATTGCCGTCGGAGTTGATTTAGCCCGCTCGCTGGGACTACTTGAAGGTGACGAGATCACGTTGATTCCGCCAGAGACTCTGTTACTGAGTTCCTTGGAAACTCCGCTTTTTCAAAAAGTCTTAGTCAAAAGAATCATCACGACGGATTTATTTGATTTAGATTCTAAATTGATTTTATTTAACTCCGAAAAGACACTGCAAAGTTTTTCCAAAACCTTAAGCTTAAAGCGTGGGTATCATATTTGGCTTAATTCCATCGGCGAAGCTAACGACTTAAAGAAAGAGCTTTTCGATAAAAAAATAAAATCTGAAACCTGGCAGGAAAAAAATTCTGATTTATTTTTTGCATTAACCATGGAAAAAACGATGATCGGGGTTATTTTAGGGCTTGCTGGCTTAATTGCGTCGTCTTCGATACTGACCGTATTAGCCTTGCTGCTGTCTCAGAAGAAACAAGATATTGCGATTATTAAGACGCTGGGCCTGTCGCAACAAAAGACGCTTTGGCTGTTTACGAAAATGGGATTATGGATCTCCGGCAGCGCGATTCTTTTAGGAACTGTGTTGGGTTTAACCGTTAGCCTTTATCTGCAGTATAATCCGGTGCATTTGCTACCTAATATTTACTATGACTCGTCGATTCCGGCACTAGTTGATTTTAGATTCGTAGGCCTTGTGGTCGGCGTTTCGTTGGGCTTAGCCTTTTTAGGTTGCTACTTGCCAGCCCGCGCGACGTTACGAATTCAGCCAGCGCTTTTACTGCGCCAAAAAAATTAAACGCTGACTTGAAATTCGCGTAAGGCTTGATTAAGAGATGTTTTTTTATTCGTCGATTCACTGCGCGTTCCAATAATTAAAGCGCACGGAACGCCGTAAGTGCCGGCAGCAAAAGTTTTATTTTCAGTTCCTGGAATCACCACCGCATTTTTTGGAACACGGCCTTTTAATATCTTCGGAGTGCTTCCCGTCACATCAATTATTTTTGTCGAAGCGGTTAGGGTCACTCCCGCACCCAAAACAGATCCGCTTTCAAGATGAACTCCTTCAACGACGATGCAGCGGCTACCAAGAAAGCAGTCGTCTTCGATGATCACGGGTTGCGCTTGAGCAGGTTCAAGAACGCCTCCGAGTCCGACTCCGCCACTTAAGTGGACGTTGGCGCCGACTTGAGCGCATGAACCCACGGTGGCCCAGGTATCGACCATCGTTCCGGCTCCAACGTAAGCGCCGATGTTAATATAAGACGGCATTAGAATAGCGCCGCTTTCGATAAAACTTCCGTACCGGGCTAATGCTTGTGGAACGACGCGTACGCCTTCGGTTCCATTCCATTTTTTCAAAGGAATTTTATCGTAATAATGAAAATGCTCGGAGGTCATTAATTCCATTTTCTGAATTTTAAAAAAAAGTAAAATCGCTTTTTTTACCCATTCGTGCGTGATCCATTCGGTCCCAGACGCCGTTTCTTTTTTCTCGCAGACGCGCAACTGACCCTCGTCGATTTGCTTTAAAACAGTTTCGATAACCGTTTTTTCGGCGGTGGTTATTTGGCTTCCCGCACCTTGAGATTTGTCAAAAATGGCTAAGATTTGATCTTTCATTTTAATTCCTTTACGTTTTCTTAAAAATCGTCCTTTAAGCTTTTCGAACTGCGGCTGAAAGTCGTAATCCTTCAACCAAGGCGGGGACATGTTGTTTCAGAACCTGATCAAAAGAAAGATCGCGCTCGATTTCGTAAGTTAAAGTCGGAATCATTTTTTCTAAGCCCGTGTAAGTTCCCAGCGAGCCCGGAGTCGGGTAGCCGATGTCAGATTCGATTTTATAACCGGTCATTTTTGAAATGACTTCGGCTTCGGGCAGGTGGCCATTCGTGTTCAGCATCGGTTTCCAAGAATGCAGGGAATAAATAACTTGCACCGCATTTTTTCCTAGCCACTGCACCAACGCTTGATTTTCTTTTTCACTAAGCGGACTTGGTCCCGGATTGTAACGCGCGGTTGCGGCAACGGGGCTCCAATCTTTGGTCGGTAAATTTCGATTGAGGTCTACTAGATTTGAATTACCACGGGTCTTATTCAAGATTCCTTCGGGATTAAATTCCGGCACGATCGTCAAATGAATGGAAATGTCATAGTTGAGTCGAAAAAATTCGAGCAATCCACGAGCAGCGACAACGCCTTCGGGTTCGTCCCCGTGGACTCCGCCTAAAAGCAGAGCATGAGCGTTATTGGGACTGGATGTGTTTTTAAAGTGAAAACCGTGAATTGGTAGGCCTAAACTAGTTTCCCCAAATTTGAATATTTCCATATTCGGTATTTTCGTGCAAAATAATGTTGATGTCACGAAAGCTTTTTACCTACACCGGAAATGATCTTTATTTTGGAGCCACCCTTCCCGAAAAAGTGGAAAAGATGATGGGTGTTTACCAAAAACCGATCTGGCTTTACCGCCGCGATATTATCGACGAGCGTATTTCTTGGATTCAAAGTTGGCCCCAGTTGGGTCGCTTACATTACGCGATGAAAGCTAATTTTAGCCCCGAAATTTTAAAGGTGTTTAAACAAAAAAATTGTGGAATCGACGCCGTGTCGTTAGGCGAAATGAAACAAGCCCTAGCTGCAGGTTTTTTACCGGCGGATATTATATTATCTGGAGTTGGTAAAACGGAAGACGAATTAACTTGGGCTATTCAACAGGAAATTTTTCAAATCAATATCGAAAGCTTATCCGAAGTAAAAAAAATAATCACGATCGCTTCGCGGTTAGGAAAAAAAGTAAGCCTAGCCATCCGCGTAAATCCTGAAGTGGATGCGGAAACTCATCCGGGAATTGCCACGGCGTTATTGGATTCAAAGTTTGGTTTAGATTTTAAAACGGCCGAAGAAGCCGCGGAACTGATTGCGAAACAAAAAAATTTGGAATTAAAAGCCCTCAGTTTTCATATCGGATCTCAGATTATGAATGTGCAAGTTTTTAGAAAAGCGGTGCAAATTATGAAGCCGTTTTATGAAAAAATAAAAGGGCTCTGTCCTCAGTTAGATCGCCTTGATTTAGGTGGGGGCATTGGGATTGATTATGCCGACGCGGATTCAGCAGAGGATCAGCGGCGCTGGGGAAAACTACAAGCCATTTATACCGAAGAATTAGCCGGGTTTAAGGCTTTTCTGATTTTAGAAATAGGGCGCTTTTTAGTAGCCCGAAGTGGGATATTAATTTCTAGGGTTGAGGTCATCAAAAAAACAGCGACGAAGCAGTTTTTGATATTGGATGCCGGGATGTCCCTGTTAATGCGGCCAGCACTTTATCAGGCGCGCCACGAAATTCTTCCGCTCAAGTTAAAACCGGGTCCCACTAACGTATTTACCGTGGTGGGACCCATTTGCGAATCCTCGGATGTTTTAGCAACCAATAAGGAATTAACTTTTATTGAAGAAGGTGATCTGGTAGCGATTTGTGATGCGGGGGCTTACGGCGCTTCGATGTCTTCAAATTATAATTTGCGGGAACCAGCCGCCGAAATCGTTATCTGAGATTTTGATAAATGCTGAATAAAAAAATAAAATCTATTTCTGAAATCCTAGTCGCCGATTTCTTTTGGGGCTTCGGTTTTATCGCAACGGCCTGGACGCTGACTAGTTTTTCAGTCGTTCAAAGTTTGTATCTGCGTTTTATGTTGATTACCGTAACTTCCGTACCATTTATCTTGAATAAAACAACGATGGATGAGCTCAAAACCTATTTAAAAATTTCTTTTTTACCCGGACTTTTTTTAATCGGTGAAATTCTTTTTCAAATATTGGGAGTTAAATACACCACGCCATCGAAAGCAGGGTTTATTACTACTTTATTCATCGTGATTGTTCCTATCTTAGAAAAAGTTTTTTTAAAACGAGCGATCTCAAAGGCCCATTGGGTGTGGGTGACCATTTCTCTAGTCGGAATGTACTTGATTCTCGGTAGTCAGCTTTCGGAAATCAGTCGCGGTGATGGCCTAATTTTAGTGTCGGCCGTGTTTGCCAGTTTTCATATTTTAATTATCGGAAGTGTTAGCCAAAACAAAGTCAGCTTATTTAAACTTAATTTATTTCAGTCTTACTGGGCATGTTTGTTAACGGCGCCACTTTTTTTGTTTGATCCGCTAGGGATTTCGAACAGCGTCGGTCACTTGGCCATCATTGGACTACTGTCGTTGACGTTTGGGACGACTTTGTTGGCCTTTTATTTCCAGATGCGGGCGCAAAAAAATATTTCACCTTCGGTCGCGAGTTTACTTTTTCTGATCGAAGCGCCGCTTGCGGCCTTTTTTTCATTTTATTTATTGAATGAAAAACTAAGCCTATTTCAGATTTTAGGCTGCGTGATTGTACTACTTTCAGCCAGCGGAGTTATTTTAACGGGCTACGTAAAAAAAATTGATCCAGAAAGTCAAAAAAGAATTGTTGCATCCGCGCTTGGTGAATAAGGCCCTGCTTCATTTGTTCTGAGTTCTGACAAAAGGGTCCTTGCGGTAAATTCTTATCCTGTGCGCATTCTTGGATCCACTGAACCGTAGCTTCCGGATGAAATTGAAAGCCGACAACGAAGTTTTCAAATTGAAACGCTTGATATTTCCACGCAGCATTCGTGGCTAAGGGAATTGTCCCCGGAACTTCCTTGAAACAGTAGCTGTGCCACTGAAAAACTTTAAGTGACAGGAGGGTTGCCGCGGCCTTAAGATCGACTTTTAAATCCATATCGACCCAGCCCACTTCACTGAAATTCATTGGTCCCACTTCAGCCCCCAAAGTTTCGGCTAAAAGTTGCCCGCCGAGGCAAAGACCAACCATTTTTTTCTGACTTTTTACACAGTTAGAGATTAATTTCTTTTCTTCCCTGAGCCAGGGAAATAAATGTTCTTGATCGACGTTCATGGATCCGCCACAAATAATCAGCTGATCAAATTCCTGCAGTTGGGGTAGGGGATCCTGGGCAAACAAACGACAAATACGGTAAGGTAAGTGACGTTCTTCCAACCACGCCACCACGGAACCCGGTGGCGTATCGATTTCATGTTGTAAGATGACGGTCATCATCGGCTTACCGGAAAATAAAACTGCAGTTTAGAATTCCAAGCGGAGTGCCTACAGTTTTCATGTTTTCCCAAAACTTCGACGCCGCCGCACTTTCTTTTCCAACGCTGTAACCATTTTGAAAGTATTTAGCGCTTTGTTGTCCATTTTTGGTTTTAAAGTCTTTTAACGAAAGTCCAGAATCCATTTCGAATTCTTTTTCAAATTCATTAAAGAATATATCATTCCACTTTGAATACTGGGCTGAATTCACCCAGCCTGGTGATTCATTCCCGTGAAGGGGCCCAAATCCGGCCGCGATGTAATTGAGTATATTTTCTTTTTGCGTAAATTTTTTGAAATAGCTTTTAGCTTCAGGATTTAATACGGCCATCATATCTTTATAAATATAAAGATCCGCCATATCTCGAAATACGATACGACCGGTAGGAACTAAACCGGAATCCACTTCGACAAGGAAATTTTGAGAATGGGGAGAATCAAACTGCATTCCCGTTCGCGCCGCAAATTCGCCAAGGGCTCGTCCGACAGGTTTTACGTAGTTTTCTGTCCAGTAAGCTAAAGGATCATCCGAACCGTTCAGGGTAGCAATGCGTTGACCAATTTCTTCGTGAAGAACAGAGAATCCAGGAATGTACTGAAGCCCTGATTTTTTGTTATTAAGATCGGCTAAGTCACGAATGACGACGGCCTGATCAATCGCAGGTAATTTAATGATTGCGGGTTCATCCATAATCACGAAATTTTTAAAGCGCAGTTTTTCTTGCTGCTGCATTAGAAAATCGGCGTTTAAGCGGGAATCAATCGCTTCGCCCACGGGCTGTTGCTTACTGGCCCAGTTGCCACCGGTGACGTCCGTTGAACTTTTGACCGAGAACTGCACTTTTTGTTCTGGATCTTCAACAATGTAAGACCTAGAAGCTGTTTTATATCCGGTGAAGTAATATTTTTTTTCTAAGACAAGCCCTTTTTTTGCGAAGTGCTTTTGTACCTTGATAAACCACATCGTGTCTTCCGGATTTAAAATCCAGCGAACCATCTTCACGCCATCAACTTCAAAGACTAATTGATCTCTGATTTTCGCAGATAATCTATCCGCAAAATCGAGTTCTAAAAGGTTTAACGGAATTTCAAAGTGCGGCATGGGAATCGGGCTGTTGTCGCGATTTGAAACCGCATTGGCTTTAGTTTCGTAATGAACTAAGTACTTGGCCGGAATCGTAAGGGCTTGAGTGGCTTGAGACACGGCTAATAAAAGGGCTAGTGTCGCTATTAATTTTGTTTTCATGTTAGTCACAACCTTTGTTTTCAATGTAAGTAATATGGCGGCAAGCGGGGTGCGCGGACGTGCACTTTAAACGTAAATGAAAATGATCTCCATGGCCATCCACGTGTTCCATGATTTTAAAAAGTTCTTGCACTTGAGTTTTGTTTTCGCCTTGAAATTCTCCGTTGGCTTTCGCATGTTCACAAAGTGCTTTTTTGATCGTGCGATCAATAAAAATGCGATCAATTTTAAGGTCGTGCTGCTGAAAAGCAAACTTGAGCAAGTCGTAAGTTTTCGTAATCGAGAAAGCCTCGGGATAGTACTTTCGACTTTTCATATCGACCACCACGGGAATTTTCACCGCGTCGTGGGCCGAGGGATATCCTAAGTCGACATCCATGCCGATCTGATGACTTAAATGCGGCCCTAAAAAACCTCCGCTTGATTTTGAAATATCGCTGACCGCTAATTTTTTATTAAATTTACTATTTAAGTGTTCTCCCATTCGACTTAATATTTCGGCCATTTCGTAAGTGCCGAAGTACCGAGCGCGCTGCGGAAAAACAATTTCAAAAAAAGATTTTTTTTCTAAGGTTGTTTGTTTCATCAATAACGATGTGGCATTTCTTAAAGTTCCTTTGTTCGGAAATCCAATGGCTTGATTCATCGGGCGAATAAGGCCTGCGGGTGTGACGGCCACATCATTCGTGATTGAAGATTTTTTCGGCGGTGCGGTAGGTTCTTTTGCTTTTACAGGTTCTGCCGGCGTTTTTTCTTTATCGGGTGCCACTTCTTTTTTCAAAGCAGGCGGAGTTTTTTCAGTCGGTGCCGCCGGGGTCCCGTGGGCTAAGGTGGCGGGTGTTGCTGGTGAATCCGTCGGTGCCGCCGGATACGTTTTCAAAGTCGTTTGAATTTGATCATCTTGCGGAAACATTTGTGTCAAATCCACAACTTGTGCTTGTCCTTCGAAGCGTCCCGGAGCTGAATCTTCTTCGCCTTCGATCTGTAATTCCGACTCTTTGAACTGCGCTGTTTCTTTCGGTTCTTGCTTAATTTCAGGAATTACGGGACTAGAGTCTTTCGGCGACTCGGGTACTTTTACCGGCATGGGCAACGGCTTCGGAATATCTCGTTTTATTTCCATCTGCTCGGAATAAACTTTTTGTTGAAAGGCGATAAAGAAATCAATTACTAAACTAGAGCAATCAGGCTCGTCTTTTTCGGTGATGGCTAAACATGTTGCCTGCGCGCCGAGTGTGGGTTTGATATCCGAGTTCAATTTTTGGTTCGCATCCGAAGTTAAACGAA